>JAYRZH010000062.1:0-18618 GCA_041916555.1 Chitinophagaceae bacterium
TACCCCCCAACCCTACCCCCCAAACCCTACTCCCCCCACCCCAACCCACACCCCACCTCCCCCCAAACCAAAAAATTCCCTATCTTACATTCCTTATTTTAATGAAAATGAATATGAGAAAATTCCCTGCCCTGGTTTTTGCTACTGTGGTACTGATCTTTGGTGTTGCTGGAAAATGTAATAAAGGTTCTGATAACCCCCAACCACCCAGTGAAGCTAACCTGGCCGTAACCTTAAACCCCCCTGTTGGATCAAACCAGGCTGCTGCCCTGGGACCTGATTTTCCCCTTTCTGTAACCGTCACATCTACCATGCCCCCACAGGGTGTAACTATCGAAGTGACTGCTAAGGTGGAAAATGCAGCCAATAATTTTTTCGCACCCGCGGCTACCAGCACCAGCGCCACGGTTTCTAATTTTACAATCACCAATACACCTGTTGCCTCCACCTGTGTGGTTACCGTAACCGTGACCTCCAAAACAAAGGCCACGAATAAGTGGACGGGTTCGTACCGGTATGCAAGGAAATAAGTGAATAGTGAATAGCTAATCGCTTCTTTCTACCGCACATCCACGGCATCTCTCAATGCATTTCCCAATAAATTAAAGGAAAGCACAAGGATCATTATTGCCAGTCCGGGAGCGAGTGCCAGGGAGGCATTTTGTGTTATGATAAAATTGTAATTCTCTTTTATCATCAATCCCCAACTGGGCTGGGGTGGCTGTACCCCAATTCCAAGAAAACTAAGCCCGGCTTCGATCACAATGGCTGATGCAAAATTGGAGGCCGCAATTACCAGTACCGGGCCAATGATATTGGGAAGAATATGCCGAAGAATGGTACGGGCATGAGAATAACCCAATACCCTTGTGGCCTCTATGTATTCCAGCTCACGGATACCCATTACCTGCCCGCGCACCAACCGGGCCACATTCACCCACATGGTCAACCCAATGGCCACAAATACCTGCCAAAACCCCTTGCCCAAAACCAGCGTAATGGCAAAAACCAGCAATAAAGTTGGGATGCTCCAGATCACATTGATAAACCACATGATAAAATCATCGGTTTTCCCCCTGAAATAGCCCGCCATGGCTCCCAATGCCACCCCGATGCTCAGGGATAGCAAAACGGTGATCAATCCTACACCCAGACTGACACGGGTACCCACCAGCAAACGGCTGAGGATATCACGGCCATATTGATCCGTTCCCAAAGCAAATTTTTTGGAGTGTACCGGGTCAGGAGCCAATGTGGCCAATGAATAAACCCGCGGTTCAGAAACCGTTTCATCAACCCGCTTCTGTACATACAGGCTATCACCCCGCCGAATAAATGAAGAAATGGGCAGGTAGGTATAGGCTTCTTCTTTCCCATATAATAACCGCGAAAAAAACCCGGCTTTTTCAATCGGTTTATCCCTTTTTACGAGCAGGAACTGTTGCCGGAAACCAGGCGATTGACCCCCGATCTCCAGAATCATCCGGTTGGCAAATGGACTGGGGTCAGGAGCCAGAAAATAAGCAAATACTGCCACCACCACACTCAGTCCAATGATGACCAACCCCGCCATCGCGCTTTTCTTTCCGCGAAGTTTTTTCCATAGCTGGAGACCAGGAGATATGTTGCCCGAAGACATGCGTGAAAGTTAGCTATAATTCAAGTAAGGATTTATTTTACCCTTCTTCCCTTCCATTCATAGCGGCCAAACTGACCCAACCATCCCGCCACCAGCGTGTACACGATATGCAATGGTTGAAAAAATGGAAAATACCCCATCTCTTTTGTCATACCATAGAACTGCGAAACAGCAAAAACAAACGGGTATTCCACGCTTGTTTTAAATACCAATAATCCCAGCCCCACCCAAAAGGCATTGAACTGGAACAGGGAAAGAACAAATAATACGGGAATGGACAGGTTAACCAGGTAAACCAGCAAGAGCACGGCAAACAAAGCCGGTTGTTTGTAATACCTGGCTTTGCTGGCCCATCTGATACGCTGGCGTATAAATGATTTCCAGGTAGGCGCTGGCGGGGTTGTCACAATTGCTTCCTGGCTAAGCAGGTACTTTGCCGTTCCCGGATGCGCCTGTTGAATCTTTTGCATCAACAGCATATCATCACCCGAGGCTATATGATCAATGCCGGCAAAACCGTTTACTTCTTCAAACACTGATTTTCGGTAGGCCAGGTTGGCGCCATTACACATGTTCATCATTTGACTATGAACAGCCGCCGCGGGAATTCCCTGCAAGATCATAAAATCAAGCGACTGGAAAAGCGCTAACAAGGATCCATCCCCTGTCATACGCACCGGCGCCACCACCATTTGAGGTTCGTTTTCCAGTATGAACCTGGCCAAGGTGCTTAACCATTGAGGGCCCGGGACCGAATCGGCATCCGTGGTGACAATCCACTCATATTTGCTCTGGGCAATTCCCAGGCTTAAGGCCCTTTTTTTATAAGCATTGGAACCATCCTCTTTGGCAAGTATCAATTTTACTTCTTCAAACCGGCTGACGATCGACGCGGTTTGATCGGTGGAATCATCATCCACCACAATCACCTCCCACATCCCGGGATCATGATCCTGCAACCGAAGGGCTTGCAACAGCTTGGCAATATGCTGCTCTTCATTTCTGGCCGGAATGATAATGGAGAAACGCAGACCGGTCTTTTTGCTTTTATCAATAACAAAAGCCGGCACCCTGCGCCATTGGCGAAGAAGAAACAAAATCAAACCGCCATAGACCAAAATGAGAAAAGCAGCAATTAGGTAAACGGCCAACATGTGACAAATCTACTCTTTACCCTTTAGGGCAACAAAAGAGGCAAGATGGCTGAGAGGTGTTTTTCATGCAATACCTGGTGACCCGATTCAATGATATGCAGGGAACAATGGCTCCCAATACCTTGCTGAAAACGATAACCCCGGCTGGGAAGAATGATACGGTCGTGACGACCATACACTAAATGAACCGGGACAGGATTTTTTCTCAGTTCTTCCTGTATCCTGGATAGATCAGGTCTGATGCGGCGAAGCGTGGTCCAGCGGCGATACAGATCCTGCCGCACCCTGGGACTCCCAATATAAAAGTGTACGAATTTAAAAATGCTGGAATTGATCCAGCCAAACCGGTTTAACACCTTTAAGATCCCCAGGAAGAAACCAGGATAATGCATGACAAACCTGAAAAGCTGGTTGCCCAATAAGGTTTGTGTGGAAAGCCAATACCAAAAATTGACCTTGAGCCCGTCAGGTGCCAATAGCAGGAGTTTGTTAACCAACCTGGGCTGGTCCTGATAATATTGCAAGGCCACCCTGCCCCCAAGGCTATAACCCGCCAGGGTCACCTGTTGACCTTTTTGCCAACCAGCCTGTTCAAGAATTTTGCCGATCACTTCATTCCAAACTGGTAGCGTGAGATCAACCTCTTTCCAGTCAGACTCCCCATGATGGGGAAGATCAATCGACAATAATTGGTATTCATCCCCAACTGCCTTTTCCAGAAAAGAAAAAGAAGCCGCATTTTCACCATACCCGTGAAAACAAATCAACCACCGGATACCCCCTCCACCATGGAGATAACTGATCGTTGACTGATTATATGTTATGTATTTCCTTAACATTCAACAGGCCCGCCGGGTATTCCCACAAACGAATGAAAAAATTTTGAAAACCCGGGAGAAATATTAACTTTGATTTAGTTGCACAAACAACTATATGCCAAACAACCAATTCAAGAAAGGGGAACTCTATAGTTTCATTACGGGGAAGGCTTCTACGGCCATTGCCCGTCGGTTACAGAAAAAATTCAACGGGTCGGGGTTGAACCTGACCATAGAGCAATGGAGTGTATTGTATCATTTGTGGAAACAGGATGGCATCAGCCAGCAGGAGTTGTGCAATGCCACTTTTCGGGACAAGCCCAGCATTACGCGGTTGGTGGATAACCTGGAAAAGTTGAACCTGGTGAAGCGGGTGGCTTCAGCGCATGACAGGCGCATCAATTTGGTTTATCTCACCAAGCAGGCGCAGAAATTGCAGGAACAAACCATGGCGCTGGCGGAGGAAACTTTGAATGAGGCATTGGAAACTGTACCTGCCGAGCGCATTGAAGTATGTAAGGAAGTATTGCAGATCGTTTACGATAACCTGAAATAATCTTTTTAAACAATAAATACATTGCTTATGCCAGCAGAAACCACAACGGCTACTGTGCTTAAAGGCGCTGAATGGCTTATTAAAGCTTCCCAAGCCTCGGAAACATTTATTCCCGAAGAGTTTACGGAAGAGCAGCGGATGATCCGCGACATGTGCAACCAGTTTCTGGATATGGAAGTGATGCCCAACCTGGATCGTATTGATTCCCTGGAACCGGGTTTGATGCGTTCGCTGGTGCAAAAGGCGGGGGAACAGGGTTTGTTATCGGTGTCTTTCCCCGAGGAGTATGGTGGATTGGGAAAGGATTTTATCACCTCCACTATTGTGAATGATTACCTGGGTGCGGGGCATTCTTTTTCGGTGGCCATAGCCGCCCATACGGGTATTGGTACCCTTCCCATCCTGTATTTTGGTAATGAGGAGCAAAAGAGAAAATATATTCCCAAGCTGATCAGTGGGGAATGGGCTGGAGCCTATGGGCTGACTGAGCCCAACAGCGGATCGGATGCTCTTGGGGCCAAGACCTCAGCCAAACTGAGTGCCGATGGCAAACACTATATCCTGAACGGGCAAAAATGCTGGATAACCAATGGCGGCTTTGCGGATGTTTATACGGTATTTGCCAAGATCGACGGGGACAAATTCACCGGTTTTATTGTGGAGCGCGGCACGCCTGGATTTACACAGGGCCCGGAAGAGCATAAAATGGGGATCAAAGGTTCGTCCACTGTGCAATTGTATTTTCAGGATTGCATGGTCCCTGTAGAGAATGTACTTGGGGAGATTGGAAAAGGTCATAAGATCGCGTTTAATATTTTGAATATCGGGCGTCTTAAACTTTGCGCCGCCGCTTTGGGTGGGGCCAAACGTTCCCTTACAGAAACGGTAAATTATGCCATTACGCGGGAACAGTTCAAACAACCCATTGCCAATTTTGGCGCCATCAAGCACAAGCTGGCGGAAATGGCGATCCGGATCTTTACCTGCGAAAGTGCCTTGTACCGGACCGCGGACCTGATTGATAAAAAGGAGCATGAGTTGCTGGCCGGGGGTCAGTCATTTAGTGAGGCCCTGTTAGGTGGCGCGGAGGAATATGCCATAGAATGTGCCATGTTGAAAGTAAATGGTTCGGAGGTGCTGGATTTTGTGGTGGACGAAGGTGTGCAGGTGCATGGGGGTAACGGGTTTAGTGCCGAGTACAATATTTCCCGTGCCTACCGCGACAGCCGGATCAACCGCATTTATGAAGGCACCAATGAAATCAACCGCCTTCTTACCCTGGATATGACACTGAAACGTGCCATGCAGGGAAGGCTTGACCTGATGGGCCCGGCCATGGCAGTACAGAAAGAGCTGATGAGCATTCCTGATTTTGGATCGGGTGACGAAGAGGCTTTTGCCGCTGAGAAAAAATTGGTGGCCAACCTGAAAAAAGCCATCCTGATGACCGCCGGCGCGGCTGTACAGAAACTGATGATGAAGATTGAAAGTGAGCAGGAGGTGTTGATGTCAATCGCTGACATGGCCATTGAAACCTACAATGCGGAAAGTGTGTTGCTGCGGGCCATGAAGCTGGTGGAGAAGAATGGCGAGGAATCAAGCCAGTATATTCTGGATATCATGCGGACCTACCTGTATGATGCCGCCGATAAGGTAAACAAATCGGGAAAGGATGCTATCAATGCCTTTGCCGAAGGGGATGAGCAACGAATGATCCTGATGGGGTTAAAGCGCTTTACGAAGGCAGAGCCCATGAATGCCAAGGCGGCGAGACGCAGGATTGCCGACAAGATGATTGCGGAAAAGAAATACTGTTTTTAAACGATCAATCAAACCGCCAATAACCGGCTGTCTCTTTTTGAGGGGCAGCCGTTTTTTTATTGTTACGGTCTTCGGAGAATACTTCAGACAGTTCGCGTCGCGTGGTATGAACCTCTTCCAGTTTTTTTACCCTTCTGTTTTCAATCACCAGTCCTACAGACAGGGTGGTATTGTACAGGATCGAAACCAGGTAATAAAGGAAGAATGTGTCACTGGTATCATTGTTCTGGAAAACGTAGTGTATAAGGTAAATGATGGTGAAGCAGGAATAGGCGAACAGTATAGCGGAAGCCAGAATCGCTTTTCCATAGGCCTTTTGGTAGGAGATGGCGATCTTGATCCGGTGGATAAAGAAGGAGGAGCTAAATACCAGTACCATCAACAAGCCAGGCGCCATGGTATAGGCAATGGTATCCTTGCTGAGTTTGCCCATTGTAACCAGCACTATCACTTCATAGACTATATAAAGAATGGTCAGACGCACCATCCAGGTACGCTGACGCGGTGTTTTGGCAAATAACAGCAGAAAAGACATCATCAGGGGTACATCGACAAGGTTGTTCCCCAGACCCACTATATTTTCAACGCGGGTAGGCAGGTTGATAAAGTCTTCGGTCATCAGGCTATAGGAAAACGCCAGCAGGCAATAGATAAACAAAGACAGGTAAACTTGAAATCGGTAAAGGCGGAACAGGGCCATTATGAACACAGGGGCGAAAAGGGCCAGTGTCGAAAGAAGACCTAATATGGACTGGGTGCTCATGGTCTGTTTTTAATAGGATAAGAGTTTCTATGTAAAAATAACGACCTGCACCCTTAGCTGTTGTATAAATCGTAACCTTCTTTTTAAAATAAAGTAAAACCGCTCCGGGCCTTCGTAATTTTACGGGAATTTCCCTCCTTGTTTTTTGGATTCTAAGGATTTATAAGGAATTTTGTGGGAATAATCAAGGAGGAAAATCAGGCTATTTTCCCGCATCAATGGCTCGTTTACTCCCGGTTTTTTGCTAATTTTCAGAACTTAAATTAATTCTTTCTAATGTCTGCAGAAGCTGCCCAACCGATTGCCCTTACCGCAAAGGATTTTGCCACCGACCAGGAAGTGCGCTGGTGCCCCGGATGTGGGGATTATTCCATTTTGGCCCAGGTCCAGAAAGTGATGCCTACCCTGGGTATCCCCAAAGAAAATATTGTGATTGTTTCCGGAATCGGGTGTTCTTCCCGTTTCCCCTATTATATGAACGTGTATGGCATGCACTCGATCCATGGACGTGCTACCGCTATTGCCAGTGGCTTAAAAGCATCGCGCCCGGAATTGAGTGTGTGGGTGGTTACAGGCGATGGCGACAGCCTGAGCATTGGGGGTAACCATACCATACATTTGCTTCGCCGCAACTTTGACATCAATGTCCTTCTTTTCAATAACCAGATCTATGGTTTGACAAAAGGACAATATTCTCCCACTTCAGAAATGCAGAAGGTGACCAAGTCAACACCTTACGGGAGTATCGACCATCCCTTTAATCCCCTGGCCCTGGCCCTGGGCGCCGATGCTACCTTTATCGGACGTAGCATGGACCGTGACCCCAAGCACCTGCAATCCATGTTGCTTCGCGCCAGCCAGCATAAAGGATCTTCCTTCCTGGAAATATACCAGAATTGCAACATCTTTAATGATGGGGCTTTTGAAGTATTTACGGAGAAATCCACCAAGGCGGAAGAAACCCTGTTCCTCGAACAAGGTAAACCTCTTCTTTTTGGCGCCAATAATGACAAAGGGATCAAGCTAGACGGGTTTACCCCGAAAGTTGTATCCCTCAGCGAAGGCTATAGCGCCGATGACCTTTGGATACACAACGAAGAAGATATTTACAAAGCCCAGATACTTGTCCGCATCTTTGATGATCCCCGCAGTGCCCATCACCTGCCCAGACCGTTTGGGGTATTTTATCAAACCCAGCGTCCGTGCTATGAAGACATGATGGCTGTACAAATGGAAGAGGCAAAAGTGAAAAAACCGGCCAACCTGGATAAGTTGTTACGTGGAAATGAAGTGTGGACGATCAATTGATCTCCCGATCATTGAGTCATCACCTTTTCGGCGTTCCGAAGCAGTTTCTTCTTTTTTCTGTCATACCACCAAACGGGGGCTGTTTTCTTCATGAGGGTATCGATATTTCTCATGCCAAACAGATTCCACACGCCATTTAGTTTTCCGCTCAGGGAGGGTTGCAGCGCACGCAGGCTCATCGCAAACCCGCTGTCCAGGTACTCCATGTGATGCCAGTAACCGGCAGGCATAAACAACGTATCGCCTGGTTCCAGGATATGATCATAGCCCACCGCTTTTTTCAGGGCCGGGTATTTTTCATAATCCACCTTGCTTTGATCTGCCAGGTAATACCGTGAAAAATCCACCAGGCTCAGCACTTCATAGGGCTTTCGGTAAAGTTTGTGTTGCTCTTTGTAAGGAAACATCAGCACGCGTTTGCGACCCGCAAACTGGGTATGCAGGATATGTGAAAGATCGATATCAAAATGCATGTGGGTGATGGAACCGGCACCTCCGGTAAAAAGCATGGGATAACTTTTTACAAAACCCTTCAGGTAATCCTCCGGCCAGGTGAAATCATTGACTAACTCTGGCGCATGCTGAAAAATATTAAAAAGAAATATCCTCAACTCCACCGGCCCCTGACGGATCAGGTCCAGGTATTCCCCAAACTTCATATATCCATCCGCCTTGTTAATGGGGGTATAGGCATCGCTTTTTACATTGTTATAAACGCCTACTTCTATATCACCTACAATTTCTTTAAAATAATCCCAATTCCATTTCCTGAAGGCAGGCCATTGGTGGGAAAGCCGGCGGATGACGACAGGTTTTTGCGGTAAGTAATATTGTTTTCGGAATTCAGCCGGGGAAATTTCATCGTGCACATCAAGCGGCTGGAGCTGCATGCGGGGAGTTTTTACAAATATAAAAACTTCAAATATTCACGAATTGTTAAATCAATGTCAGATCATTATCAGAACAACCCTTCTTCCCGTATCAACTTAAAACTCTTTCGGTGGTACCGGCACAGTCCATGCACTTGGATGGCTTTGCGGTGTTCAAGGGTGCCATACCCTTTATTGGACAACCAATTGTATTGCGGAAATTCATTATGTAATTCTTTCATCAAGGCATCACGATGGGTTTTGGCCAGAATAGAGGCAGCGGCAATGGAGGCGTAGGTCCCATCGCCTTTGACAAAACAACGATGGGGGATGCCGGGGAATTTGGTAAAGCGGTTTCCATCGATCAATAATAATCCGGGACGGGTGGACAAGCCCATAATGGCCTGGTGCATGGCACGAAAGGAGGCATTCAGGATATTGATCTTATCAATGTCTTCATGGGAAACGGAAGCTACCTGCCAGGCGATGGCCTGTTCTTCAATGACCTGGCGTAGTTCATCGCGGTGTTTTTCGGAAAGCTGTTTGGAGTCGTTGAGCAAGGGGTGATAAAAATCGGTGGGCAGGATAACGGCCGCGGCAAAAACGGGTCCGGCATAACATCCCCGGCCGGCTTCATCACATCCGGCTTCCACCATGTATTCCTGGAAATAGGGCTGAAGCATTTACCCGGGCAAATTATAAAATAAGTTGAACAAAAGCCTGTGAATCCTTTTACCCCTCAATACCTTTGCACCCGGTATGAAGAGTCATTTTGAAAACCCCGGCGCAAGAAAAGTGGCCATTTGGATACTAATTGGAGTGGCCATGGTCATTGTACAGGTAGTATTGGGGGGAGTGACCCGGTTGACCGGTTCGGGATTATCCATTACCGAATGGGATGTACTCACCGGCACCCTGCCACCGCTTTCCCATCAATCCTGGTTGGCCGCCTTTGAAAAATACAAACAAACCCCCCAGTTCCAGTTGCTCAATTTTGATATGGGCCTGGGTGATTTCAAGTTTATATTTTTTTGGGAATGGTTCCACCGCTTGTGGGCCAGGTTGATCGGGGTGGTTTTTCTGATCCCGTTCTTTATTTACCTAAGGAAAGGGTATATCAAGAATACCATGGTGAAACCCCTGATCATTCTATTTCTTCTGGGTGCCATGCAAGGGGCGGTGGGTTGGATCATGGTCGCCAGTGGATTGACAGGCAATGCCATTTATGTGGCGCCGGTAAAACTGGGGCTTCATTTTGTACTGGCTCTGGCATTATTTGCTTACCTGTGTTGGTTTGCTCTTGAGCTTTGGGTGCCCAGGCAGGAAATCCGGGGGAATAAGGCCATTAACACTCATACCTGGGGTATCCTTATCCTGCTTTTTATCCAATTGTTTTTTGGCGCATTGATGGCTGGCCACAAAGCCGCCACAGCCGCGCCTACCTGGCCAGATATCAATGGGGAATGGCTGCCACTGGCGGTTTCACAACCGGCAGACGGATGGTTAAGTGTGATTGAAAACAAGATCTCTATTCATTTTATTCACCGTGGTATAGCCTATATCCTTTTTGTGCTGGTAGTATGGCAAAGCGCCCGGTTGCTCAGGTTTTCAGAAGGCCGGGGCCTGATAGGCAAGACCTGGTACCTTCCTTTGTTGATGGCTGTCGCACAAGTTTTGCTTGGCATACTTACGGTCATCACCAGTCCGGATATCGTCCCCGGCAAATGGGGTTTGTTTGAATGGTTGGCCCAGATACACCAACTGGTAGCCATGTTTTTGCTGATGACAGAATTGATGATTGCCTACCTTATTCGGAGAAACGCGTAGAGTGTTGTATCTTACCAATGGCTGTTGCCGACCTCTAAAGATGCTGCATGAAACGTAAAGCCATTCAAACCTGGATCAAGGGATTCTTTTTTTCCTTCCCCGTGCAGTTGGTATTTCTTCATTTCAGAAAATACCAGGTGTTGCTTCTTTTCTGGTTTATTCTTTTCAGCACGGTCAACAGTAGCTTCATGCATGGTTTTGGGGCCGATTCCCTTTATTTGGCACCGGAATACCTGGGTGATGTTAACGCGGTGGCTTCAGCCATAGTGGGCATGGCCTTTGGCATGTTTATCATGAGCTGGAACATTACCACCTTTATCCTGTTTAGCCGGCAGTTTCAGTTTCTCGCGGCAACCACCAATCCATTTCTGAAGTATTGCATCAACAACAGCCTGATCCCCCTTTTCTTTTTATTCTTTTACTTTTTTAAGGCTTATCATTTTGGTCAGACAAAGGAACTCTTTACCGTCAAGGAAATTCTGCTGTTGAGTGGCGGGTTCCTGTTTGGGTTGATCCTGATGTTGGCCGCTTCCTTTGCTTATTTTTTTGGCGCCGACCGAACCATTTTCCGGCGTCTGCAACCAATCATCAACAATCCCAAGGAGTATATTCAAACCCTGAAACCCGTGCGGGAGGAGAAGCATGTAGATAGCCTGATCCGCGTTCGGTCTTACCTCAATACCCCTTTTACATCTCTTAAACCCCGGAAGGTTGAGCATTATACCCGGCAGTATATTGATACTGTATTTAAGCAACACCACTTTGCGGCGGTGCTGTCTGTATTCATCGCGTTTCTATTTCTGATCCTGATCGGCTTTTTTCTGGAAGTGAGGTTGTTTCAGATACCGGCGGCGGCCAGCATCACCGTGGCTTTTGCGATCCTGATTGGATTAAGCGGAGCCTTTACTTATTTTCTTCAAAGCTGGAGCATCCCTTACCTGATCGGGTTGCTGGTGATGATGAACTTCATGTATCGCCATAATTGGATCGATCCCCGGAACAAAGCCTATGGGTTGAACTATCAGAATAGTGAAGAGAGACCCGGATATAACCAGGAAACCTTGCGTCGTTTGGCGTCTTCCGCAAATATTTCCAACGACAGCCTGCGTATGGTGGGAATATTGGAAAAATGGAAGGCCCGCCAGAAAGAAGAGAAACCACTATTTACCATTATCTGTACCAGTGGTGGTGGTACCCGAAGCGCCACCTTTACCATGAATACCCTGCAGCAGCTTGATAGCCTGACAAAGGGTAACATATTGCTTAATACATTTTTGATCACAGGCTCTTCCGGGGGTATGATCGGTGCCGCTTATTTCAGGGAATTGTACCGCCAACGGGAGAGCGGCTCTCCCATCCATCTGCAGGATGCAAAATATGTGGATGATATAGCGCGCGATTTACTCAATCCCTTGTTTTCTTCCTTTGTGGCCCGCGACCTGGTATCGCCTGCGCATAAGTTCAAGGTGGGACCCTATACTTATGCTAAGGACAGGGCCTATGCATTTGAAAACAAACTGGATGAAAACACCCGCGGATTTCTGCATAAACAATTGGGGGATTATAAAGAGGATGAAGAACAGGCACGCATCCCCCTTATATTTTTTAATTCGGTGATCACCCGTGATAGCCGCAAGCTTTTAGCCTCGACCCAGCCGGTGCGGTTTATGATGAAACCCCTGCAGGATAGTTCCCGTGTGCCAAGGCTTGAACCGGATGCCCTTGACTTTGTCAGCTTTTTTGAAAAACAGGACCCATATAACCTTCGAGTGTTGACCGCGCTGCGAATGAATGCCACCTTCCCGGTGGTATTGCCAAATGTATGGTTGCCTTCCAAGCCGGTAATTGATGTCATGGATGCCGGATTAAGGGATAATTATGGCCAGGAAACCGCGCTGCGTTTCCTCAGTTTTTTTGACGATTGGTTAAAGAAAAATACACGGGGTGTACTCATCATCCAGATACGCGACCGCCAACCCGGGAGTTGGGATTATCCCTTTGAATCAGAGAATGTGACCGATCATCTGACAAAGCCCTTTTTATTATTGCAGCATAACTGGTATAAAATGATGGAGTTTTCCCAAAATGATGTGCTCAGTTATTATGCCATGCAACACCCGGGATCGGTAAAACTGAATTTCCTCTACACGGCAGAGAAGGAGGATAACAAAGCCGCATTGAATTTTCACCTTACCCGAAGGGAGAAGGCTGATATCCTGCGATCGATCAAATCGCCTTCCAATCAACAGAATTTTTTACGGGTAAAAGAATTACTGACTACACCTGTGCAAGGGGGCAAATAAGCCTGAAACAACCTGGCAATACTTTTATCTGCAACTCATCGGGGGTATCAGCGGGGTCGCCATCGATATGCATGGGAGCCTGATCTTTATTAATAATCAGAAGGGATTCGGTTTGGAAATAAATGATCGGTTGGTTTAAGGAAGACTCCAGTCCTTTAAGCTTGCCACCCAGCACTTGTTTAATAAGATTAAAGAGCAACATGGGCTTGGCGGTCTTTTTGACAATCACCACATCCAGCTTTCCATCAGATAATAAGGCCTCGGGGGCAATGGTAACATTGTTGCCAAACTGGTTACTATTGGCAATGCTTATGAAATAGGCCTCGCTTGGGAATCGCAGGCCATTGTTTTCAATGATGAATTCATAGGGTTTGGCGGAAAAGAAGTTGCGGCTGACGAGGCTGGCATAAGTAGCCAGTCCCCGTTTGGGTTGCTGCGCAAATTCATGGGCCACTTTGGCATCAAACCCCAAACCAGCCAGCATACAGGCAAATTGCCCGTTTACTGAAAAACCATCAATCAGGCGGGGCCTGCCATCAAAAACTACTGACAGAGCTTTGGCAGGAGATTTGGAGATTCCTGCAGCCAGTGCAAGTCCATTACCCGATCCACAGGGTATCACCCCAAAGCGAAGGTCAAGGTCAAGCAAACCATTGACAACCTGGCTAACGGTACCGTCACCGCCTGCAATCACCACATCGGTGATTCCTTCCTCTTTCACAATGGGGTAGAGAAATGAGTAATCGCCACTGGCCACACTGGGAAGAACGAGATAGGGCAATCCGCGCTTTCGTGTTTCTTTTTCAATAAAATCCTGTAAGTCGGCCTTGGTGCGGGTTCCGGAAATGGGATTGATGATATAGAGAAGTTTTCGCGGCATGTTGAGGGAAGGGCGATGATGAGAGGGGGAATTGGTGAATGGTGAATAGTGAAAATAACTATGATTTGCAAATATAAACCATCCTCACCATTCACCATTCTCACCACTTCAACAACGCGCTGGCCCAGGTAAATCCACTTCCAAAAGCTGCCAGGCAAACAAGGTCGCCTTTATTGATACGTCCATCTTGCCAGGCTTCGCAAAGGGCAATAGGAACAGAAGCGGCGGTGGTATTTCCATAACGTTGGATATTGTTATAGACCTGGTCATCGCGAAGTCCTAATTTCTTTTGAACAAACTGGCTGATGCGGAGGTTTGCCTGGTGGGGGATCAGTACTTTAACATCCGCAGGTGTGTAGCCATTTGTTTGCAGGGCTTCCATAATCACGGCCGGAAATTTTTCAACCGCTATTTTGAATACGGTAGGGCCATCCATATTGGGAAAGTTCTGGGCATTGTCGATCATGTTATGGCTCATGAACATATCTCCTATTTCCGCGTCATTAAAGTCGGCCAGTTTTTGATCGGTCCAGTGGTTGGCATGTGTACCCGGATTGTACATGGCGAGGATTTCTGCATTCCCGCCATCGCTGTGGAGATGGGTGCTAAGGATACCTTCGTTTTCATTATCCGTTGGCTGAAGTACTACGGCGCCGGCGCCATCCCCAAAAATGACAGATACATTTCGGCCGCGGGTGGTAAAATCAAGACCAAAGGAATGTTTTTCGCTACCGATCACAAGGATGTTTTTATACATGCCGCTTCGGATGAACTGATCGGCCACACTGAGCGCATAGACAAACCCCGAGCATTGGTTACGGACATCTAGGGCACCGATCTCTTTCATCTTCAGGGCCCGTTGCACCAGCACGCCACAACCCGGAAAATAATAATCGGGCGACAGGGTCGCAAATACAATAAAGTCTATATCCTGAGGGGTAATGCCGGCTCGTTCAATCGCTTGTTTTGCCGCTTCTATTCCCATGGTTGCGGTGGTTTCTTCGGTCCGGTGTGCATAACGTCTTTCCTGGATACCGGTTCTTTCCTGAATCCATTCATCACTGGTTTCCATATAGCGGGTAAGATCCTGGTTGGTTACTACATGAGGGGGTACATACATACCGATACCGGCGATGAAGGAACGGGGCATAGCAATATCAATTTGGAAGGGGAAGATAGGGCAAAAACCCGATCATTCCTCCCCCGTCACCACCCTGAAGAACTCGCGGTCAAAGGTCCCGAAGTAAGTATCCGCATCAAATTCTTCAAAGTAAGGAATGAATTTTCGAAGGTTTTTCCGGACTTCTTCGGGATAGGCCAACAGGTAAGCCATTTTATCCTCCCCCCAGTTTTTTATGGTGACCTGTGTATTGGGTGCCGGCATTCCGTTGATGCCATACATTTGATTGGCGATTTCGCTGGCATTGGGATAACCCCATTTCTGCATTCGTAATTTAAGCCAGGTATCCACGATCTCTTTTTCCATATGGTCGGTATAAACCGACTGGTAGATGCGCTGGGCATGAATGGTTTTGTTTTTGAAAAGATCCAGCACCAGTTGGCTAATGAAAATATGCTCCGGGTGGCCATACCCGCCTTTGATATTATCGAGGGTAAAAATGACGGAAGGCTGTACTACGTTGACTTTTTCAGTAACAGCAGCCTGCACTTTCTCATAGTAGAACTGGTTTTTGAACTCTTCCAGGGGAATGGGCAGGTATGGGTTTTTCATCGTATCAAGCCCCTTCCGATAGTTACGATCTTCCAGAATGGGCAGGTTCCCTTCGCAGATCAGGAGAGCAGGGTGACTGGCCGGCCCTTTCAACTCGTGGGTGACAAAACTTAGCTGGGTAATCTTCCAACCCTTTGATTTTAATTTGGCAATGGTGCCTGCCATGGCACAATCGTCATCATCATGCGCCACTACAATTAGAGCGTTTTTGTTGGAAACAGTATCCAGGAACTGGTCTTCGGGAAGTGTTTCAGTGGCGGAAAAGCTCCGTAGCGTTTCAACGGTTGGTTTTTTTTGCCCGCAACTGAATAAACATGTCAATAGAATAAGAATACCGGCAATGGGCATCTTTTTCATGTGGGTTGGTTTGGGTTAAAATATATTTGTGGGGTGGCTACAGAGGATAGTGGAGTTCAAAACAGGGTAATAAACGGGTTAAACCATGAATTATTGCCATCGAAATGTTAATGAGTTATAACAATTTCCATTATGAGTGTACAAAAAGCATATGATCAATGGGCTTCACAATATGACACAAATGAAAACAAAACCCGCGATCTGGAAGCCCGGTCATTGCGGGAAACAGTAGGGGCTATTGGGTTTGAGTCTTGCATTGAACTTGGCTGTGGTACGGGGAAAAACACGGAGTGGCTGGCCACTAAGGCAGTGGAAGTTTTTTCCGTTGATCTGTCGGAGGAAATGTTGGCACTGGCCAGAAAGAAAGTAAAGGAGGGCCATGTAAAGTTTCAGCAGGTAAACCTGCTGGGTGATTGGGATTTTGTTGAGAAAGCCTATGACCTTGCCGTTTTTAGTTTAGTGTTGGAGCATTTGGAAGACCTGTCAGCGGTATTTCGGAAATTGGCCAGGTCTGTAAAAAAGGGAGGATACGTTTATATTGGGGAACTGCATCCGTTTAAACAATACACCGGTTCAAAAGCAAGGTTTGAAACCGGGAATGGGGTGGAGATTGTTACCTGTTTCGACCATCATATTTCGGATTTTACCGGTGCTGCAGCCGCAAATGGATTTAGCGTGGTGGAAATTAAGGAGTATTTTGATGATGAGGAGCGGAAAGGGGTACCACGGATTTTGACTATTCTATTTCAAAAAATTTGATGAGATTACCAGGAATAACCTGTTGACCTGCAAATGAGAATCCTATTATGAAATCAAAAGTAATCTGCATCACAATCCTGTTTCTATTTTCTCTAATATTAATTACCTCTGGTCAAGTTACCGAGAAGGGTGGCTGGAAACAGTTGAAGGTAGCCGGTTGCAGTATCTATTATCCTGATGAAATGATTGTTGATACATCTGGCAGAATGGGTACCTTATTCGTTTTGAAAACACCACTTGAAGATAGTGCTGACCAATTCCTGGAGAATTTCAATTTATTGGAACCTCAAGAGGTCTATCTTTCTTTATCAATTGAAGATTACGGTAGGGAAAGTGTAAGGAATATCATAAAAATGCTGGATTCAGTCAAGATTATCTGGCAGGATACGATCACTATTTCCGGAGATTCAATTTATAAAGTAGTCTATGATTTTCAAATGGGAAAGTTTCCGTTAAGGGCGCTGCAATACTATTATAAGAAGAAGGAACATTATTATATCTTAACCTTTACGGCCGAACAAAAGACATATGAAAAGTATGAGGAATTAGCTCTTAAACTAATGTCAACCTTAAAAATAATAAGTAATTAAGTATATGACTACCTGTCAACAAATCGCCAAGCACCTGCGTGAAGTTCATTTTGGAAAAAACTGGACCTGGGTTAATATGAAGGACTCTCTGGCTGGTATATCCTGGAAAACGGCCACCACTCAGGTGGGCGAGTTTAATACCATTGCCTTATTAGTCAATCATTGTACCTATTATGTCCGTATTCAGCAACAGGTATTGGAGGGGAAACCTCTTACCGGAAATGACCAGCTTAGTTTTGAAATACCTGAAATCCATTCCCAAGAAGACTGGGAATCGTTTCTGGAAAAAACCTGGGCAGAGGTTGAGTCACTGGCCCAACTGATTGAAAAAATGCCGGACAGCCAATTGAATGAAATATTCCGGGAGGAAAAATATGGTACTTACCACCGGAACCTGATGGGCATGATCGAACATACGCATTATCATTTAGGACAAATGGTATTGCTTCGTAAATGGATCGAATCCGGGTTGGAAAAGTAATTTAGCAATGAATATCCGCAACTACGAGTTTAAGGCCAGGGTAGAAGATATCACCCCTTTTGAACAAAAGTTATTATCGAAAAACCCGTTGTTCAAAGGGGTTGACCACCAAATCGACACTTATTTTAATGTACCCCATGGCAGGTTGAAGCTTCGCGAAGGAAATATTGAAAACGCGTTGATCCAATACCAGCGCGAGAACCTGGCTGGAAGTAAATTATCCAAGGTCATTTTGTACAGGCACCAACCCGATCCGGCCCTTAAGCAGATTCTTACAGAACAGTTTGGCATCAAAGCCTTGGTGGATAAGCGCAGAAAAATCTATTTTATTGATAACGTCAAATTTCATTTTGACGAGGTGCAGGGCCTTGGGCAGTTTCTGGAAGTTGAAGCAATCGACTCGGAAGACAGATATACTACGGAGCAACTGAAAGCTCAGTGTGATGAATATTTTCGATTTTTTAACCTTGATAGCTCTGCGTTGCAGGACCGTTCGTATAGTGACATGTTATTGGAACTATGACTAAATAAAGATAACCCGATGAATTTTCTAACACTGGAAACCGAAAGGCTCTTTATGCGCCCAACAACCGAGGAGGACGCCGCGTTTATCCTGGCCTTATTGAATATGCCCAAGTGGATTCAATTTATTGGCGATCGGGGAGTGCATACCGAAGAAGAGGCTGCCAATTATATCCGGACCCGTATGCTTCCTCAACTGGAAAGACTTGGGTTTTCCAATTATACAGTGATCCGGAAGG
>JAYRZH010000063.1:0-18375 GCA_041916555.1 Chitinophagaceae bacterium
CTCCCCTTAACTATCTTTGAAAAATGAAGATCCAACTCTGGGCCATTGGCAAAAACCATGAGCCTTATGTTAAACAAGGCGTGGAAGATTTTACCAAAAGGATATCAAACTATTACCCGGTAGAATGGAATATTCTTCCCGTTCCAAAAAATGCCGGCATGCTGAGCGAAATGGACCTGAAGAAAAAGGAAGGGGAAATGATATTGGCCTGGTTGGAAAAAGATGACCTACTGGTAGCGCTGGATGAGCATGCCAAACAAATGGATTCGGTAGAACTGGCTGGTTTTATCCAGCAATGTTCCAATCGCAGCACCCGAAAACTGGTATTCGTCATTGGGGGAGCTTTTGGACTGGATGAGGTCGTACTAAAAAGAGCCCAATACAAATGGAGCCTTTCCAAACTCACCTTCCCGCACCAACTGGTTCGCCTCTTACTGGCGGAACAACTTTACAGGGCCTGCACTATTCAACGCGGGGAGAAATACCATCACAAATAACTGTTTGCCGGGTAGCACTTATCTTTGAATCATGGAGTTTAACCTTACTATCCTCATCATTGCCATAACTGCGGCCATATCCATTTCCGCTTTTTCCCGTCCACAGATTACCAATGACCTGATCTTTTACCCGGCGGGTATGAAAGGCGGGAGACAGTTGCACCGTTTTGTCACCCACGGCCTCATACACGCTGATTTTATACACCTGTTCTTTAACATGTTTACCCTGTATTTCTTTGGAGGGCTGATTGAACAGGTATTTACGGCCTGGACAGGGACCAAACTGGTTTACCTTCTTTTTTATTTTTCCGCAATCATCGTGGCCTCCATACCGGATTATTTCAAGTATAAAGACCAATACCATTACCGCTCTTTAGGCGCATCTGGTGGGGTTAGCGCCATTTTGTTCTCTTATATCCTGATGGCCCCCTGGGATAAACTCCTGATCTGGTTTATACCCATGCCAGCTATCGCTTTTGCCGTCTTGTATGTCGGATACTCCGTGTACATGAATAAACGGGGCGGAGATAATATCAATCACGGAGCGCATATGTGGGGAGCCCTGTATGGAGTAGTGTTTACCATTGTTGTAAAACCCAGCATTGTCAGCTACTTTTTTGAACAACTCAAACATCCACCATTCTAAGAAATCAAAAACGATCATCCTTTCGGTATCCCACCACCCACACAATCTTTTTATCCGTTTCCAACACCCATACCCTTTCATTTTCCGTTTTTGATAACTTCTGGTCAATCAGGAATCGGGAGACCTTCTTCTTTTTCCGGTTCATCCCTTCCGGATAAAAATAATCACCGGCTTTCCAGCGTCGCAATACCCATGGGAAGGGAAGCAGTGACTTCTCAACCTGTATTTCCCTGGCCTGACCTGTATGCGGATTATATACCAGGGTCCATGACCGGGTATCCAATGATTTTACGTCCAAGACCCCCGTTTCAAACTCAATCCTTCCCGCCCCTTCCACCAAAATCATATTGGCTTCCTGGGTGGCCACGGGTGCTAACACCAACCATTCGCGGTGTTGAATCAATCGATGGGTGGAAGAAGGGACATATTTCCCGGGAACCGCTTCAAGCAAATGGAGAAGGTCATCAAGCTGCGATGACTGAAATCCATAATGTCTCACGATCTCCCATAGCAGGGTACGCCTTGCCTCCATTTTTTTTAACAACGCAACAGGAATATGGATCTCCTTACCTTTTTTATGAACTAACCGTTTTAATTGCCTCGCCAGGGACTGCTCATACAAGGATTCCGCATCCCGGAGATGAGTTATCGTATTCAGGATATTTGCTTCCGCCCCGGGAAATTTTTTTCTGATCAAAGGCAAAACCTCATGCCGGAAAAAATTCCTGGTAAAGGCCGTGTCCTGATTGGAACTGTCTTCCACAAAGGCCAACCCTTCTTTCCTGGCCCAGGCCTCAATGCCGGATCTTGACAAGGCCAGTAAAGGTCGGATATGCCTACCCTGTACCGGAAGCATGCCCCTTAACCCCCTGATACCTGTTCCCCTAAACAAATGCATCAGCACCGTTTCAATATTGTCATCCGCATGATGGGCAGTAAGCAGTTTGTCGTACCCGTGACTCTTAAGAAGTTGATGAAACCATTCATACCGCAGTTTTCTGGCGGTTTCCTCAATAGAAGCATGGATTTCCCCGGCTATTTTTCGGGTATCAAAATGAATAACATGAAGGGGTAGGTTTTTTTGGCCAGCCAGCTTTCTTACAAATTGTTCGTCACGGTCACTCTCCTCCCCCCTTAATCCAAAATTGCAATGGGCAAGGGCAATGGGGTTTCCCTGGCGTTGACAGAGTTCGGTCAACACCACCGAATCCACTCCCCCGCTGATCGCAATAAGCAAATGATCGGTGGGACTGAACAATTTTTGTTCTTCAATATATTGACTGAATTCGGCTACCATGTTAAAAGGTAAGTTCTTCCAGCGCGCTACGCAGTTCCCCATAGGCATGTTGATCACCCGCTTTTTGGGCCTCTTCCATGCCCTTCTCATATACCCGAATGGCCCCCGGCTCATCACCCTGTCTCTCCAATAATTTTGCCAGGTGATAATAACTGCCCACATAACCCGGATCGCGGGCCAGCAGGGATTCAAATAATTCCCGGGCTTCAGGCTCCCGGCCAGCTTTAATATACTCCAGCGCCAGGGCATGTTGTATAAAGCTGTCCGCAGGGTTCTGCGCCAAAAACTCCAACAATTTCCCGATCCTTTCCGTGTTCATAAAAAATTCCTGTGAATACTAACAGTTAATAGTTTATACCCTTATCTTTGCTTTAGTTGCATAAACAACTATCTGTCCTAACGAAATTGCATTGGAATGAAAATCCTCGTATGTATCAGTAAAACGCCGGACACGACGGCAAAAATAGCTTTCACCGACAACAACACGAAATTCGACACCAATGGGGTGCAATGGATCATCAACCCTTACGATGAGTGGTATGCCCTGGTGCGTGCCATTGAATTAAAGGAGGCTGATCCCGGTGCCGTTATCCATCTTATTACTGTTGGAGGCGCCGATGCCGAACCCATCATCCGCAAGGCCCTGGCCCTGGGTGGTGACGAAGCTATTCGGGTAAACGCGGAAAGGCACGACAGTTATTACATTGCCAGCCAGATTGCCGCTATTGCCAAAGAAGGCGGTTATGACCTGGTATTTACAGGAAAGGAAACCATCGATTACAATGGTTCCTCCATCGGCGGCATGGTGGCCGAATCGCTCGACCTTCCCTATGTTTCGTTGGCAACACATTTTGCCCTGGCCGGAAACACAGCCACGGTTACCCGGGAAATTGAGGGAGGGGAAGAAGTATGTGAAGTGGCTTTGCCGGTAGTGGTAAGCTGCCAGAAAGGGGTGGCTGAACAGCGTATCCCCAATATGCGCGGGATTATGGCGGCCCGTACCAAACCCTTAAAAGTGGTAGAGCCAACGGCCATTGATGCTTTGACTGAGGTAGCCGGATTTGAACTTCCCCCTGCCAAAGCCGGGGTAAAACTGGTTCCTGCCGATCAGCCGGAGGAACTGGTCAGGTTACTTAAAGAGGAAGCCAAAGCCATTTGATCATTCATCTTATTTCAAGAAAAAAACAATTGAACATGTCCGTATTAGTTTTTATAGACCAATCTGAAGGTCATCTTAAGAAATCATCGTACGAGGCCATGAGCTATGGTGCCGCCCTGGCAGCGCAGACCGGTACCACAGCCGAAGGGGTTGTATTGGGCCCCACCGGGGAAGACCTGCCGGCACTGGGTAAATATGGCATGACCAAGGTTCACCATGTCAACAACCAGGCCCTGGCCGGTTTTGATGCCCAAACCTATACCCGTGCCATTGCCGAAGTAGCCACCAAAACCGGGGCTACTGTGGTTGTTTTCTCCAATAATGTGGATGGCAAAGCCATTGCTCCCCGTTTATCTGTACGGTTAAAAGCCGGTCTGGTTTCCGGGGCCACAGGTTTGCCTGAACAAGGCAGTGATTTTATCGTAAAAAAGACCGTATTCTCAGGAAAAGGATATGCCCGAATATCGGTTAAAACACCGGTAAAGATTGTGGCCCTGAACCCCAATGCCTTTTCGGTTATTGAAACTACCGGAACAGCCACGGTATTGCCCTTTGAGGCTGCCGTTGAAGTTCCAAAAGTGAAAGTGACCGCGGTTAACAAAGTGAAAGGTGAGATTCCCCTTACAGAAGCCGATATAGTTGTGAGTGGCGGACGTGGCCTGAAGGGCCCCGAACATTGGGGTATCCTGGAAGACCTGGCCAAGGCCCTGGGTGCCGCTACTGCCTGTAGCAGGCCTGTCTCTGACTCAAACTGGCGGCCCCACCACGAACATGTGGGACAAACCGGTATTGCCATCGCCCCCAACCTCTATATTGCGATAGGTATTTCCGGGGCCATACAGCACCTGGCCGGGGTAAACCGAAGCAAGGTGATCGTGGTGATCAACAAAGACCCCGAAGCTCCTTTTTTCAAGGCCGCCGATTATGGTATTGTAGGGGATGCCTTTGAGGTAGTACCCAAGATCACTGAAGCCGTTCGTAAACTGAAGGGGTAGTTATAACACATTCTCTTACACATGAGATTAAGAAGGAGCGGTGAACCAAACCGCTCTTTTTTTTTGGTAAAAAACCTTAGTTTCGTGTCACGTTATGAAGAAGATCGAATTGGAAATAGTGGCGCTCTCGCATAGCATCACCCAAACACATTCCTATGCCGTGGTTTTAGGCGAGGTCAATGGCCTCCGCCGCCTGCCAATTGTGATCGGCGGGTTTGAGGCCCAGGCCATTGCGGTGGCCCTGGAAAAAATGCAACCCAGCCGCCCACTTACCCATGATCTGATGAAGAACTTCATGAATGCTTTTGGGGTAGACCTTCACGAAATCATCATCAATGACCTTCAGGAAGGGATCTTTTACTCCAAACTGGTCTGCTCTTCCGAAAACGATACGGTGGAGATCGATTCCCGCACATCCGATGCTCTGGCCCTGGCCGTAAGGTTTGGCTGCCCGATCTACACCTATGAAAATATACTCGAGAGCGCCGGGATACAAATGGAAGAAACCACCGGCAAGAAGAAGAAACAAAAAGAAGCCGTGGTGGAAGATGAACCTTCTTCCGGCAATGAAGACCTGAAGACCATGTCGCTGGAGGAACTCAATGAATTGCTAAATGATGTGCTGGAGCACGAAGATTATATCCGCGCCATCGCCATACGCGATGAGATCAACAGCCGAAAACGGAAGTCGTGATCGTTTTCCCTAATGCCAAAATCAACCTGGGTCTTCATGTAGTTAAAAAAAGACCCGATGGTTACCATGACCTGGAAACCATCTTCTACCCGGTCCCCATTAACGATGTATTGGAAGTAATCAGTTTGCCCTCAGGCCAGCCACCGGTTCAATTCCATCTTTCTGGTCAGGTTGACGCAGGACCCGACAGCGACAATATCTGCCTAAAGGCCTGGCAACTGCTAAAGAAGGATTTCCCGGCATTGCCTTCCCTTTCCATCCACTTACACAAAGCGATACCTACCGGGGCTGGTTTGGGTGGCGGAAGCGCCGATGGCGCCTTTACCCTAAGCCTGCTAAACGATAAATACCAATTAGGTATCCCGACAGAAAAATTGCTGGACTATGCCCTTCAGCTTGGCAGCGATTGCCCCTTCTTTATTCGCAATAAACCCTGCTATGCCACAGGTCGTGGCGAGATCATGGAAAGCATATCCCTCTCCCTGAAAGGATACCATCTTGTCCTGATCAACCCGGGTATCAAAGTATCCACGGCTGACGCTTTCTCTAAACTTCAACCACAAACACCATCCAAAGACCTTCGGGCCATTATACAACAACCCGTCAATACCTGGAAAGATGATCTGGTCAATGACTTTGAAAAAACGGTTTTTGAAGCCTACCCGGCAATCGGGGCAATAAAAACACAATTGTATGAATCCGGGGCGGTGTATGCATCCATGAGTGGCAGCGGCTCTACTGTGTATGGGTTGTTTCCGGGGAAACCGTCGGAGACGCAGAGATTTATAGAATACAAATATTACCAAATTCAACTTCCCTTGTAATTCAAAAAAAACTCCGCCTATTTGAGTCTCTGTGGTTTATTAAAAAAATCTCCCCCTAACCCGAATTTTCACTAATTTGCCCTGTAATGACCCCTCTGTCAACAATACCTATCTTTCTGGATCAGAACCTTGATCTGCTCAACCACTAAGTGGTATAGTCCTCCCCTGCCCTCTTTTCTCTTTTTTATCATCCTCAAATTTTACGACCATGATCTCGGTATCTGAAAACAATAAATATTATTTATCGCTGGAAGAAAAATATGGCGCGCACAATTATCATCCGATCCCTGTGGTATTGGAAAAAGGACTTGGCGTTTACCTGTATGATGTAGATGGAAAAAAATACTATGATTTTCTCAGTGGCTATTCGGCCGTCAACCAGGGACATTGTCATCCTGAAATTGTCAATGCCCTTATCCAGCAGGCGCAGAAACTAACATTAACCAGCCGTGCCTTTCATAGCAACTTACTGGGGGAATATGCCCGGTTCATTACAGAGTACTTTGGGTATGACAAGGTATTACCCATGAATACCGGTGTGGAAGCCGTGGAAACAGCCATTAAGCTATGCCGGAAATGGGCGTATGAAGTCAAGGGCATTGCTGAAGACAAAGCAAGGATCATAACCTGTAAAGGGAATTTTCACGGGCGTACCACCACTGTTATTTCATTTAGCAGCGACCCGGATTCTAACCGGAATTTTGGACCTTATACCCCGGGGTTTGACCTGATACCTTATAATGATACCGAAGCGCTGGCCATGGCGCTGAAGGATCGAAATGTAGCTGGTTTTCTGGTAGAACCGATTCAGGGAGAAGCTGGCGTGGTAGTACCTGACAAAGGCTATCTGGCAAGGGCCAAGGCTTTATGTGAAGAGGCCGGGGTTCTTTTTATAGCCGATGAGATCCAGACTGGTTTGTGCCGTACCGGCAAAATGCTGGCCTGCGATCATGAGCAGGTGCGGCCTGATATCCTGGTATTGGGTAAGGCATTGAGTGGTGGCTTGCTGCCCGTGAGCGCGGTATTGGCCGATGATGTCATTATGCTGACCATTAAGCCGGGAGAACATGGATCCACCTACGGGGGAAATCCATTGGCCTGTGCGGTGGCCATCAAGGCCCTGCAGGTGCTGAAGGATGAGAAGTTGGCTGACAATGCCCGGGAAATGGGCGAACTATTCCGTTTTGAACTGGCAGGACTTCATTCACCACATATCGCTACCATAAGGGGTAAGGGTCTGCTAAACGCTATTGTAATACAGCATGAAAATAAGGACGCTGCCTGGGAATTATGCCTTGAATTAAAAGAGAATGGCCTGCTGGCCAAGCCCACCCATGGTGATAAAATACGCTTTGCCCCTCCCCTGGTAATTTCACGCGACCAGATCATGGAGAGTGTGGAGATCATTGCCCGCAGCCTGGAGATTTTGGATTAGTCCTTGCTGACAGGGATCTTCATATCCGGAAAAAGACCTGAAAGAAGCATCAGGAAGGAAGAGGCAGCCATCAGGTAAAGTCCTGTTTCCCGCTCCGGACATATACCGGCTGAGCAGGCTGGTATTACAAGGAAGTTACGCAAGGCCCAACCGGCATTTACCCCAATGACCAGCAGGTTCCACCGCTTGGCCCAAACCCGTGGAATAAGCGTTAAGAGTATAAACAAACCGGAAGTGATGAAATGAAAATAACCTGGCTTGCCAAAATTTGTCCCGGTAGCATCTATTCCCGTTACAACAATATTCTTGGAAGGAATGGAAATCCATTCCAGGAAACAACTGGCGATCAGCAACAAGGCAAAAAGGACAGAGAGCCATTTAGGGAACCGCATGGGGGAGAATTTCTGCAAAATTAAATATTGATCGCAAGAAAAGCCTATTCCAGTTCTTTCAAATATTGGTCTTTAAGCCGCTCGTAAAAAGAACGTTTGTCGATAATATGGGCAACCAGGCTGGAGAACATGGCAGCAAGCATCAAGTGAAAGATCACACTATGTCTGTCTGTCATTTCAAGCACCAGGATGGCCGACGTGAACGGGCTACGTGTGACCCCTGTCAGGAAAGCAACCATTCCGGCAAGTATAAGCATATTCGAATCTGTGGCAGTAAGATGAAAGATACCGCTGATCAGGGATCCAAGGCTCGCCCCTGCGCTGAGAGAAGGAGCAAATACGCCACCGGAAGCACCTGTGGTAAAGGAAAGTACCGGTCCTGCAATTCGCAGGAAAGGGGAAAGGGCCGGCACCTGTTTCTGATCGGTGAACAAGGCGCCTGTCATCAGGTCTTTGCCCGAACCCAAAATAGAAGGATTTATAAAAAAAGCAATTGACACCAGCACTATCGCGCAAGCCAGTACATAAAGCACATGCTGGTAAGTAAACCGAAACCCTGATTTCCATTTTAGCAACCTGAGAATGAGTTTAGCCATCAGGCTGCCTCCCAATCCACCCAAAATAGCAACAAGGATTACCAATAAGAAGATATACCAGGATAGTGAACTGACATTGGGGTAACCAAGATACAGGTACGGGCCCAACAAGCCTTGTGCGGTAAGACCGGCAATAATAACGGCGGTAAAGAGCGCGGTTTTGAAATAATTAAGATGGGTCTTGGCCAATTCTTCCACCGCAAATACAATTCCTCCCAATGGGGTATTAAATGCCGCAGCCAGTCCTGCCGCGGAACCAGTCAATATCATATTCCTTTTTGAGATTTTTGGCCACCAGGCGGGCAGCCATTTATTGACCAGCCTGAATACAGATCCGGCAATTTGAATGGTTGGCCCCTCCCTGCCTATAGCCCCACCCCCAAAAACCATGACCAAACTGGAGAGTATTTTGATAAAAATAACTCTAAGACTTAGCAGCTTATTAACCTTATTGAGATTCGTCGGAGATACGATCTCAACAGCCGCCATCACTTGGGGTATCCCACTACCCCGTGCAAAAGGTGAGTATTTTTTTACCATCCACCAGGCTATAAAAAAACAAACCGGGGTGATGAAAAAAAAAGCCCAGCCATGCCGTCCAAACAACAGATGCGAGCTTTCCTCTGCCCAGGTAAACAACCGGGTATAAAGTACGGCAACCAATCCTGTAATGATTGAAGCCACCCAGAAAGGCAGTGCTTGCAATAGATTTTGCTTGAAATTCTCGTTTCTTATCCTGTCAAAAATTCGCTTGAGTGACAACCGAATAGACCTATACATTTTTTTCATTATTACTCAATGAACGAAGGTTAAAAAGAGCGAGTCAGGAATTCAAAGGTAGGCAATCAGGAAGGGAATTCAGTTCCTGATTTGATTTCGCTTTCTGATGAAGTAATAAAAAGGTATGCCCAAGGCCGTTAGTGCCAAACCGTAAACGGAATTAACGAATGCGGATTTCCCATGGAGGTAATTGGAAATATCATTGTAGAGAGTAAGAAAAAAGTAAAAGGCTGCAAAGAGTATGAAGATGATCGGCAGAAAAGGATATCCCCAAACCTTATAAGGACGGTCAGCGTCCTTCATTTTTCTTCGCAGTATAAACAGGCCGTAGGCGCCAAACCCATAAAATAGCCAGGTGATAAAGACAAAAAGGTCAGTGAGCATGTCAAAGGATCCGGTGATGACAAATAAGGATGTCCAGGCTAATTGAATCCATAATGAACTACCAGGTGTTTTGAATTTTGGATGCACTTTTCCAAAAACCGGAAAGAAATTTCGTTCTTCGGCCATGGCGAACTGGATGCGGGCACAGGGGAATAGGTTTCCATTTACGGCGCCAAAGGTGGAGATCATTACTAACAAGGCGATCAATCCTCCGCCTGTAATCCCTACAGTGGTGCGTATGGCATCGGCTGCCACCAGTTGTGATTGGCTCATGACTCCCAATGGAAGGGCATACAAATAGGCCAGGTTGGTGAGAACATATAGAAGGAGACAGACAGCGATTCCAAGAAAAAGCCCCCGGGGAATATTCTTTTTCGGGTCTTTGATCTCCCCGGCAACAAAGCCCAGGTTATTCCATCCGTCATAGGCTGCAAGGGCACCGCTCATGGCAGCAATAATGCCCATCACCAGGGACCAGCCCGATTTATGCAGAGCGGGATCCTGTGTTACCCAATTCCCCCAATCGCCGTTTCCAGAAACAAAGATCATGGCACAGAGAATGATCAGAGACCCGATCTTCAAAAATGTGGAGGCCACTTGTACCCATCCACCGGCTTTTACACTGATATAGTTAACAATGGTAAGTAATAAGAGGATCAACAGAGCCAGGGCCTTGACCCCTGCATTGGCCAATGGGTACAGAGTGCCGATTCCAGGTAAATGAAAAGAAATACCCTCTTCCAATTCCCGGGGAAACCTTGGCAGGGCCAGAAAAAACTCGGTGTATTGGGCAAATACAAAGGCAATGGCCGCAATGGCTGCCGTATTGATAACGATAAATGCCGCCCAACCATAGAGGAAGGCAAAAAAATCCCCATACATTTTTTGAAAAAAAATATACTGGCCACCTGTCTCCGGAAGGATGGTGCCTATTTCGGCATTGATCATGCCTCCGATAAATGAAACAAGGCCGGCAATAACCCAAACCACAATCAGCCAGACAGGCGACCCAACCTGCTGGGCCATGATCGCCGGTTTCATAAAGATGCCACTACCAATGACAGAACCAGCCACAATGGAAAAGGAGGCATACAAACCAAGACGGCGAGGGAGCATGGGGAATAAAGGGGGTTGGTGGTTTTAGGTTCTAAATTAAAGGTTCCTGGTTAGAGCCTAAAACTTAATACCACTAACCCGTACTTATTCCCAAATAAAAAAAAGGCCGTTTCCTTGGAAACGACCTTCAAAAACTTTGTTTTCTTATAGTGGCGTCAACCCGAATATTCGCCGGGGCGAACATACGCTTTGCCCAGGATTACATTTTTCTCAAAGCGATTAACAGGCTAGGGTAGGAAAAGGATTTGCCTTGAGGTCAAAAATAGAAAAATCCTGAAAAAATAAAAGACCCGGAGCATAATTGATATTAATTATTGATTATTAGTGACTTATTACCTATCACGCCTTTCCGGTCCTCAACGAATAAGGCCTAAACACCCAATAATAAAAATCAACCAATTCTCCGGGTCAACAATCCATTAATAACCCATACCACCCATATCAGGAGCGCCACCATGTACATGGGGTTCTTCCTTCTTGGGTTTATCGGCGATCACGCATTCGGTGGTCAGCAGCATTCCGGCGATGGAAGCGGCATTTTCCAGGGCTACGCGGGTCACTTTGGTAGGATCGATTACACCAGCTTTAAAGAGGTTCTCATATTGCTCTGTGCGGGCGTTGAAACCGAAGTCAGCCTTGCCTTCTTTCACCTTCTGCACAATGATGGAACCTTCGATACCGGCATTAGCAACGATCTGGCGCAGGGGCTCTTCGAGCGAGCGCTTCACGATAGCGATACCAGTGGTTTCATCTTCATTACCACCTTTGAGTTTTTCGAGTGATTCAACGGCGCGGATGAAAGCGATACCACCACCGGGAACGATACCTTCTTCCACAGCGGCACGGGTAGCATGCAGAGCATCGTCCACACGGTCTTTTTTCTCTTTCATTTCCACTTCAGTAGCAGCCCCAACATTGAGAACGGCAACACCGCCACTCAGTTTGGCCAGGCGCTCCTGGAGTTTTTCTTTATCATAATCGGAAGTGGTCACTTCGATCTGGGCTTTGATCTGGTTAACACGGGCGGCGATATCATCTTTCTTGCCCTTACCACCTACGATGGTTGTGTTGTCTTTGTCGATGGTTACGGAACTTGCCTGACCCAGGTAAGAGAGGTCGGCATTTTCCAGTTTGTATCCTTGCTCTTCGCTGATCACGATACCTTTGGTGAGGATAGCGATATCCTGAAGCATTTCCTTCCGGCGATCGCCAAATCCGGGGGCTTTAACGGCGGCCACTTTCAGGGTACCGCGAAGTTTGTTTACCACCAGGGTTGCCAGGGCTTCCCCTTCCAGGTCTTCAGAAATGATCAGGAGCGGACGACCACCCTGGGCCACTTTCTCCAGGATATGAAGGATATCCTTCATGTTGCTGATCTTTTTGTCGTAGATCAGGATATACGGGTTGTCCAGTTCAGCGTTCATCTTCTCGCTGTTGGTTACAAAGTAGGGCGATACATAACCACGGTCAAACTGCATACCTTCCACTACTTCTACGGTAGTTTCGGTACCACGGGCTTCTTCCACGGTAATTACGCCTTCTTTCCCAACCTTTTTCATGGCTTCAGCGATCAGCTTACCAATCTCGGCATCGTTATTGGCAGAGATGGTAGCCACTTGCTGGATCTTGCTATTGTCGTTACCTACGGCCTGAGACTGGCTTTGCAGGTTTTCGATCACTTTGCCAACGGCTTTGTCGATACCGCGCTTCAGGTCCATGGGATTGGCACCGGCAGCTACGTTTTTCAATCCTTCTGTAATGATCGCCTGGGCCAGTACAGTGGCGGTAGTGGTACCATCACCGGCTACATCAGCGGTTTTGGAAGCCACTTCCTTCACCATCTGGGCACCCATGTTCTCGATGGGGTCTTCCAGTTCGATCTCTTTAGCTACAGTTACACCATCTTTGGTCACCCCGGGAGCGCCAAATTTCTTTTCGATCACTACATTGCGTCCTTTAGGACCCAGTGTCACTTTCACGGCATTGGCCAGGGCATCCACGCCCTTCTTCATCTTATTGCGGGCTTCGATATCAAAAAATAATTGCTTTGCCATTTTATGTTTGTTTTGTTGGTTTTTGAATTAGACAATTGCCATAATATCGCTTTCGCGCATGATCAGGTAGTCGTCGCCATCGATCTGAATCTCGGTGCCGGCATATTTGCCATACAATACCGTATCGCCAGATTTTACGCTCATAGGCTCATCTTTTTTACCAGGCCCGGCGGCTACTACGATACCACGCTGGGGTTTTTCTTTTGCGGTGTCAGGGATAATGATTCCGCCTGCAGTTTTTTCTTCAGCAGGTGCTGCTTTTACAATTACCCGGTCGTGAAGGGGGGTAACATTAAGCTTCTTAGCCATACGATTATGATTTTTTTGAGTTTGTGTGAAAAAAAACGTCATGCCCTTGAGGGGGCAGCAAAGCTAAACGATTATCATGCCATTTGAACAGGACGTGAAAATTTTTCAGGTTTGCCCCCCTTTTCACTCCATGACAGGCCCTGGGAAAGGGCTTTTTTTCAGGTGGGCTGTCAAGATTTCACGCTAACCCCTTTGGTAACAATTCCTTAGCCCCAAAACCATGGCAGACCACCGAAATCTCCTATCTTCGCAGGCCAAATAGCTCTTGAAAAATGATCAGCAGACGAAATATCCGGGTAAAAGTGATGCAGACCCTTTATACCCTGACCAGTTCGGAACCCACCCCTCCCCTTGCCTCCTGCCAAAAGATCCTTCAATCCCATTTTGACCTTACCCGCAGCCTACTTGTTTACCTGACCTATTATTTAGGCCAGATAGCCCGGTATGCTGAAAAAGACGCCCACCAGCGTGCCTCCAAACACCTGCCCAGCGCCGAAGACCTGAATGTGAATATCAAGATCAGTGGCAACAGGATTTTGTGGAAAATATGGGAGGACGAAAGCTATCAACGGGCGGTCAACCTGGTCAAACCCGACCAGTACCTGGATGAGGAACTGGTGAAAAAAGCCTATCACCAACTTGCCGAATCCCCCGAATATAAACAGTATATCAGCGATGAATCCCGCGACAACAAGCAGGAAAAAGATATCCTGGAATTTATGCTTGAAAAACTGATGCTGGATAAGGAGGAATTTGTTGACCATATTGAAGAGTCCTTTAGCAATTGGAGCGATGATGGGGAAATGGTGGTGTTGCTGCTGGATGGCTTCCTGAAAAAAAGCTCCCATCTCCAGTTTGTCAGCATGCTGGGAGACGACAAGGCCTCTTTTGCCCGCAGCCTTCTTCAAACAGTTATCGAAAAGAATGAATACCTGCAGGGGCTGATCATTCCCAAGCTAAAAAACTGGGATCCCGAGCGGATTGCCCAGTTGGACATGATCCTGCTCAAAATGGGTGTGGCCGAGTTCCTGTACTTTGAAACCATTCCACCCAAGGTAACGATCAATGAGTATATTGACCTGGCCAAGGAATACAGCACCCCCCAAAGTGGCCAGTTTGTAAACGGGATCCTCGACAATATCCACAAGGAACTGGTGCAGGATGGAAAAATGAATAAGGTGGATTATAAAAAATGATAGCCCGTAATTCCCTACATTTGTCATTCGCTAAAAGAGTAATTATGAAACGATTTCTGTGGATGCTGGTCATTGGCGCCACGATCAGTTCCTGTAAAGTGGGAACAGCCAAGGATGAACCAAAGGCAGAAAATGACATTGAATTAAAAAAGAAACTGGCCGTGCTGAAAGACACCGCCAACCTCACCACCATTCAATGGCTGGATTCCACCTTTATTGATATGGGTAAAGTGGTCAAAGGCCAGGAATTGGATGTAGTGTATCATTTTAAGAATACGGGTGACAAACCACTCTTTATTGCCAGTGTGTCGGCCGGTTGTGGTTGTACCATTCCCGAAACACCCAAAGAGCCCTTTGCCCCGGGTGCCGAAGGAGAGATCAAAGCCCGTTTTCATAGCGCCAATAAATCCGTTGGCAGCCATCGCCTGCCAGTATATGTGACCGCCAACACCAAACCAAACAGTTATAATATGCTGGAGTTTGGGGTTGAGGTAACCGAACGATAACATTTCACCAACCAATCATTTCAAACAAACATGCAATTTTTCCTTTTACAACAAGCGCAACCGTCTGGCCCTCTGGGTAGCTTTGGCGGGTTCTTTTTCATGGGTGCGATCCTGATCGTATTCTGGCTGTTCTTTATTCGCCCCCAGGCTAAAAAACAAAAACAACAAAAGAAATTCATTGAAGAAGTACAGAAAGGCGATAAGGTGGTAACCATTGCCGGTATCCACGGCAAGGTTAACAAGGTAAACGAAGATTCTACCCTGCAGCTCGAGGTCAGCCCTGGCAGTTATATCGTGATTGAGAAGTCCTCCATCAGCATGGAGTACACCCAGCAGGTTAACAAGACCGCCCCCACCAAGGCCTGATACCGTGATACTGCGTGTCGGTTTAACGGGTGGAATCGGGAGTGGAAAATCCACTGTTGCCCGGATATTTGAAGTACTCGGCATACCGGTTTATTACGCAGACAAGGAAGCACAGGAACTTATGCATCATGATCCGGACCTGAAAGCGGCGATCATCCGCCATTTCGGTCCGGATTCTTATTTAAACAATGTCCTCAACCGCGCCTATCTCTCCTCCCTGGTGTTTTCCCAACCGGAAAAAAGGGATATCCTGAACAGCCTGGTTCATCCCGCGGTAAAAAAACATGCCGAAGAATGGATGCACCGGCAATCAACCCCTTATGCCATTCATGAAGCCGCCCTGGTTTTTGAAGCCGGGGTGGCGGAAAGACTTGATTTTGTCATTGGTGTTTATGCCCCCGAATCATTGCGGATTCTGAGAGCCAGCAGACGCGATGAAGCAAGGGTGGAGGATATTAAAAAAAGAATGAAAGGGCAGATTGAGGAAACCATCAAGATGAAACTATGCGACAAAGTGATCATCAATGATGAACAACAGGCCGTGATACCCCAGGTTATGGAAATCCATCATTGGCTGTTGGAAAAATCCGCCGCCCATGGTTGAAATGCCCTCGGTCACCGACCACATTCTTGCCCTGGTATTTGGGATAGCCATCCCTATTGTTTCAGGATTCCGAAGCGCCAAGCAGTTTAAATACATGCATCTTGGATTAAAGGAGCGTGCCCGTTTCTATCTTGCCAACAGCCTGTTTCTCGCCCTCATGGCCCTGGTGGTGCTGATCGCCTGGTATTTGCAGGGAAGAGACCTGCACAGGATCGGACTTGCCACCCTGCCTACCCTGAATTTTCATACCCTTTTTTACACAGCCATTTTCCTGGTGCTTTATATCGGCGATATTGTAAGCAATACCTGGTCGGAAAATAAGCTCGCAGAAACCATGGAACACTGGAACGACCACACCCCTTTTCTACCCCGGTATTGGTCGGAAATACCCGTTTACTCGGTCATGTGCCTGGCTGCGGGTGTGGGGGAGGAAATTGTGTTCCGGGGTTTTATGATCCAATACACCCTGTCGCTTTTTCCCATTACTTTTTTACATGCCGATACCTGGGCGGTGGTATTGCCATCACTCGTATTTGCCGTGGCGCATTATTACCAGGGGTTCAAAGCGGTTGTAAAAATTGCCGTTTTATCCATCCTATTTGGATGGATCTACTTGCACTCCCATTCCCTATGGCTGGTGATCGCCCTGCATTTTGGGGTTGATTGGTTTGGAGGCGTGCTTCGTGTAAAACTGATGAAATAACAGGGAAACCATAGGATTCCCCCACCCACCTATTTCAGTTTTGCCAGGGCTTCCTTGATCCTGGCTACAGCCTTCTCGATCTTTTCCATGCTGTTGGCAAAGGAAATGCGGATGCAATCAAGTTCGCCAAAAGCACGACCGGTAACGCTTGATACATGGGCCTTATTCAGAAGGTACATGCACAGGTCATCGGCATTGTGAATGGTTTCTTCTCCATCGGTTTTCCCAAAATAAGCGCTTACAACCGGGAACACATAAAAGGCGCCATCAGGTTCGGCGCAGACAATACCGGGGATTTCTTTTAACAAACCCAGTATCCGTTGGCGACGACGGGTAAATTCTTCCGTCATTTCCCAGGTAGGCCGCAGGTCGGTGGTAAGGGCGGTAATGGCCGCGCGTTGGGTAACGGCATTGGCCCCGCTGGTAAACTGGCCCTGGATTTTTTCACAGGCTTTGGCAATTTCGGGGTTGGCGGCTATGTACCCAAGCCGGTATCCCGTCATGGCAAACCCTTTGCTAAGCCCGTTGATGATGACAACCCGGTCTTTTATTTCGGGAAAACTGGCAATGCTTTCATGCTTGCCAACAAAATTGATGTATTCGTAAATCTCATCAGAGATGATGGATACCTGTGGGTATTTTTGAAAAACGGACACCAGACCGGCCAATTCTTCCCTGGAGTAAACCGAACCACTGGGATTACAGGGGGAAGAGAACAGGAATACACGGGTATTGTCGGTGATCACTTCATCCAGCTCAGCCGGGGTGATCTTGTATCCATTCTCCATGGAAGTACGCACGATCACAGGCACACCACCGGCGATCTTTACCAGTTCAGAGTAGGTAACCCAGAATGGAGCCGGAATAACCACTTCATCCCCTTCATCAACAAGGGCCAGAATGGCATTGGCCAGGCTTTGCTTGGCCCCGGTGGACACCACAATATTCTCGGGTTTATAATCCAGGTTATTGTCCCTTTTGAACTTCTGACATACTGCTTCGCGCAGGTCGGGATAACCCGCTACGGGCGGATAATGGCTCCAGTTGTCGTCAATGGCTTTTTTTGCCGCTTCTTTGATGTGCACGGGGGTGTCAAAATCAGGTTCGCCAAGGCTGAGGTCGATCACATCAACCCCTTTGGCACGGAGTTCCCGGCCCAGTTTGGCCATTTTCAGGGTTTCAGGTTCTGCAAATCGGGTCAGGAGGGAAGAAAGTTGAAGAGTAGCTGCTGCGGTTGCCATTTTTTAGTCTTTTTTCGTCTGTGGCGGCAAAATTACTCAATTAAAACACTAACAGGCGTTTAAAAATAAGTCCGGTCCCCGAATCGCCACTTCCCGGCAAGGCTGTGAATCAGTGGGTTTTTATTCTTTTTTTGGCCGAAAAGGCTATCTTTGCCGTCCTTAAAAATAAGGCAGGATTCCCGCTATTCCGGTTTCCTGGAAGTAAACTGAAAACACAGATTGTATGCAACTGAAAGGTTTGGTTAGTTTTTTCACGATCTTGCTCATCGCGATTTGCGCATGGCAGCTCTCCTTCACCTGGTTCGTACGCAGCCATGAGAATAAAATGCAGGCCCGCGCTGAGAAACAAGTAAGTGCCAGCCTCGCAACACCGGCCGCCAAATACCCCGGTGAGATCGCCCTCCAGAAAACCTACAAAGAAGACACTTTTGATGTAGCTGTAAAGGAAAGGCTTAAGGAATTACTCGACAGCACCAAGGACACCAAAGTAACCTGGTGGGGTACTACGTATAAAAAAGCCCGTGAATCGGAACTCAACCTGGGTCTTGACCTTCAGGGTGGTATCAACGTGACCATGGAAG
>JAYRZH010000064.1:0-10708 GCA_041916555.1 Chitinophagaceae bacterium
CAGTAGATAATACTCCTCCTTTTCCCTCATGACCCTGATTTCCCCCGGTTTTTTGTCTTTGTAGCCACATAAATGCAGCAAACCATGAAAAATAACCCGGTGTAGCTCCTCCTTTATCGTAGTTCCCTGGGTTTTGGCGTTGTCGCGTACCCGGTCGATGCTGATATAGATCTCACCGGATAGCTGGCCGGGGTTTTCAGAGAGGTCGAAAGTGATGATATCAGTATAGAAATCGTGCTTTAGATATTCTTTATTAATGGCCAGCAGGGATTTGTCGGTACAAAAGATATAATTCAGTGAATCAAGGCGTTTGCCCTCTTTTTTCGCCAGGCTGGAGAGAAAAGTCTTCAGGCGGTTGCGCTCCCGCAGCGGGAAGGTGATGTTTTGGGTGAAAAAGTAAATCTGTGACATTTTGGGTTGGGGGTTTCTCGCAGCGCACTCAAAGTATAATGCGGGCGCTGCGAGAAACCCTCCAAAATTCGTACACAAATCCCACCCAACAAGGTTAGTTTTGTATTCATTAAGATCATACATGAAACTCTCAGACCTAAAGCCAGGACAGGAAGCGGTGATCACCCATTTCGAGAACAACGAAATCTTTCTCAAACTCATGGAAATGGGCTGTGTGCCGGGTGAACGAATACTGGTTGAACAAATAGCCCCCCTCGGCGACCCCATTTCGGTCAGCATCTCAGGCTACCAGCTAAGTCTTCGAATCAGCGAGGCGGACAATATCATTGTTGATGTAATTAATTGATTGTCAATAAGTAAGATGAAAATTGCCCTCTACTTTGGTTCCTTTAACCCGGTTCACGTGGGGCACCTTATCATCGCCAATCATGTATTGAATGAAACAGAGGTGGACCGGCTCTGGTTTGTCGTTTCCCCCCACAACCCCCTAAAACAGGAAAACGGACTGCTCAATGAATATCACCGGCTTCACCTGGTGCAAACAGCCATAGCCGATGACCCCAGAATGAAAGCCTCCGATATCGAGTTTCATCTGCCCCGGCCCTCCTATACCATCGATACCCTCACCTACCTGAAAGAGAAATACCCCGAACACGAATTCTTAATCGTGATGGGAAGCGATAGTTTTTCCAATATTAAAAAGTGGAAGAATTATGAACTCCTGCTGCGTGACTATAAGATCCTGATCTATCAACGCCCCGGATTTGTGGTGGACAGTCCGGCCACAGCCAATGCCACGGTTCTCCAGGCCCCCCTATTGGAAATTTCGGCTACCCGTTTACGTGAGATGATTTTAAAGGGAAAGTCAATTCGATATATGGTGCCGGATAAAGTAAGGGAGGAAATAGAGGCTGGGGGGTATTATGGAGTGCGTTAGGCCCCCTTTGGGGACAGGGGCCCTATACCACCCCCAACAATAAGCACCCCGCCACGATAACCGGCGCCGGCACTTTTGTGTATTGCATCAATAAAAACGTTCCGGAAATCACCAGCGCATTGATCAGGCTACCCCCGCTCATGGCCAGCAGGGAAATATCTTTCATCAATACCAGGGTTGCCGCGATCATGATCCCCACCACCACTGCATTGATACCCTCAAGGGAGCGATAAACGGCGGCGTATTTTTTCAGGTTATGCCAAATGGGAAAAAAGAATAATACCAGCAGGGCACTGGGTAGAAATATGGCAATAGTGCCAATCAGGCACCCGAGTAGTTGCATGCTTGTTCGTTGTTCGGGCGTATTGCCCAGGTCTTTCAGGGCCATGCCCCCCGCAAAAGAAGCAATGGAAAATACGGGCCCCGGCATAGCGCGTACGATACCCATACCGGTGTACATATCATCTTTGTCAATCTTCACCACATTTTTATCCTTCTCCTTGACCGCTTCCGGACGGATACAGAATTGTTCATACATCAGTGGCATCAGCACCTGTCCGCCCCCAAATACATAACTCCCCATCCTGTACACGTTTTCAAACAGGTTGATCACTTTCCGGTTGGGCAGGTCGCGGTTCTTGGCTGTTTCACTCGCCACCCCGGCCACAATAAAGATGATCGCAAAGAGCCAAATATTCCACCACTTGATCTTCTTGGGTTTTTGGTGTACCTGAGGGATACGTTTCCGGCTGAGGTTGGTGGCAATACCCCCGGCCACAATCAACACCGGGAAGATCCAGGGTTGGTTAAAGAAAATATAGGTAAGGATGGCCACCATCAGCATGATCACCCAGGTAATGGTATTTTTAATGGAAATATGAAATGCCATAACCGCGGCATAGACCAGAAAACCGACGGCCATCGGGGGAATGAACCTAAAAATATCTACATGCAGGGCACGCTTATCAATATAGTGTAGCAAAAACGAAAGCGCCCCCATCATAATACTCGCCGGCAGTATCCATACGATCAGGGTCAAAACGGCCAGGGGTACCCCGCCTCGCTTGTATCCGATCAGGGTAAGGGTCTGAGTGGAGGAGGCTCCTGGCAATAGCTGACAAAAAGCATTGTACTCCATCAGCTCGTTCTCGGTAACGTAAGGGGTTTTGTGGACAAAGGTTTTTAACATCATGCCGATATGCGCCTGAGGACCGCCAAAGGCGGTAATGCTATGAAGGAAAACCTCCCGTAAAAAATGCATATGGCGTAATAGCATGGAAGTTAAATATACAGATAATTCCAGTTCACCGCAGAGAACAAGAGGACACGAAGGAGCGTAGAGATTTTACCGCCAAGGCAACGAGGCGCGAGGGTGCGCCAGGGAATTTACCGCTGAGAACAAGAGGACGCAGAGTTTCGAAGAGGTGATTTTTAACATTAAACTCTTGGCGTTCCTTCGTGTCCTCTTGTTCTCTGCGGTGAAATCCCTAAATTCAAGCATGAGAATTTTCACCATAACCACACTGCTACTCCTGGCCAACCTTCTCCACGCCCAGGAACCCCTGCAAAAACTCATTGATAAAAAAGCGGCTGAAATAAACGACAAGCTTATCCAATGGCGACGCACCATCCATGCTAATCCTGAACTGGGTAACCGTGAGTTCAAGACAGCGGCCATGGTAGCCGAGCACCTGAAAAAACTGGGTATCGAGGTGCAAACCGGTGTGGGTAAAACCGGGGTGGTTGGAATCCTCAAAGGCGATAAACCCGGTCCCGTTATTGCCCTACGGGCGGATATGGATGGTTTGCCCGTTAAGGAGCGGGTGGAGGTTCCATTCAAATCGCAGGTGCAGGCCGAATATCTTGGGCAAACCGTTCCGGTAATGCATGCCTGTGGTCATGATGCCCATGTGGCTGTTTTGATGGGTACGGCCGAAGTGCTTGCCTCGATGAAAAAAGAGATCCGCGGAACAGTCAAATTCATCTTCCAACCGGCCGAAGAAGGACCTCCCGGTGATGAAGAAGGAGGCGCGGCCCTGATGGTCAAGGAAGGGGTGATGGAAAACCCCAAGGTAGATGTGGTGTTTGGCATGCATATCGAATCGAATATTGAACAAGGGACCTTTGAGTACAAACCCGGCGCCTTTATGGCCTCATCCGATTGGTTTACGATAAAAATAAAAGGCAAGCAATCACATGGGTCACAGCCCTGGCTTGGGGTGGACCCCATTGTGGTGGGTACTGAGATCATCAATACCCTGCAGACCATTGTCAGCCGCGAGACCGATCTTACCAAAGCGCCGGTGGTGATTACTGTGGGAAAATTCCATAGCGGGGTGCGCCCAAATATCATCCCCGAAGAGGCCCTGTTGGAGGGCACGATACGCACGCTTGACAAGGATATGCAGAAAAAAGTACATGAGCGTATCAGAGAGCTGGCCACAGCGGTAGGCACGGCCATGGGCGCGGAGATAGAAGTCAATATTGAAACAAAGACCCTGGTGACCTATAATGATCCTGCCCTGGTACAGAAAATGGTCCCTTCGCTCGAGAAGGCGGCAGGGAAAGGAAGGGTCAGGTCACGCGAGTGGGTGACCGGCGCGGAAGACTTTTCCTATTTTGGTGAAAAGGCCCCGGCGTTCTTTATCTATTTTGGAGGTATGCCCAAGGGCAATGATCCGGCAAAAGCACCTCCGCATCATACACCCGATTTTTATATTGATGATAGTATGTTGGATGTGGGAGTGAAAGGGTTTTGTTATTTGGTTTTTGATTACAAGAGGGATTGAATACATGGATTACGCTGATTACGCGGATTACTCGAATTAATATAGATGGACAGAAGTTTAATTGGGTTCAAGGGATTTTTTACCGCCAAGGTGGCGCTAAGTTCTGGCGCTCCTTTGCGCCCTTGTGCCCTTGCGGTAAAACCCTCTGCGTTCCTCTGCGTCCTCCTATTCTCTGCGGTGAACCTCTTCTCCCAAAAGAATGACCATCGGTTAGAAAAGAAGGTACTGCCCTTGCTCCAAGGCTACCAGGGAGACATTGGTATCTATATTAAAAACCTCCGCACCGGCAAGACCGTTTCCTACCAGGCGGATACCATTTTTCCCACCGCGTCCATTGTCAAGATCCCCATCATGATCGGGATACTCGACAAAATGGAGAAGAAGGAACTCGACTACCACCAGGAATTCGTTTACCATGATTCCATGTTATATGCCGGAGTGGATATCCTTGGGTCATTCAAATCCGGGGAAAAAATCGAGCTAAGTAAGTTGCTGATGTTGATGCTAACCACCAGTGACAATACCGCGAGTTTGTGGTTACAAGCGATAGCCGGAACGGGTACCCGCATTAACGCGATCTTGGATAGTCTTGGCTTTCAACATACGAGGGTCAATTCCCGCACACCCGGCCGCGAGGAAAACAGAAGCCAGTATGGCTGGGGGCAGACCACGCCCCGCGAGATCGCGACCCTGATGGAACGGATTTATCGGATGGAGATCATAAGCCCGGGGTTTTGTGAGCGCGCCTTGCGACTTCTTGGCCGGAATTATTGGGATGCCGAAGCTTTGTCGCAGATACCGCCCACGGTGGAGGTCTTTAGTAAGAATGGGGCCGTGAATGCCAGTCGCAGCGAAGTGTTTTTGGTCAACGCCCCCCGCAATCCCTATCTCGTGGCCATTTTTACCAAGAACAACAAGGACCAGAGCTGGAACCAGGATAATGAGGCCTGGAAGCTGACAAAGGAGATCTCGAAGATGTTGTGGGCGTATTTTTCAAAATGATTTCTTTACATCCTTTGTCCCGGGACTTCAGCGCACAGCACACATGAACAAAGGCGCAGACACCAATATGTACTGACAATTTTATTTGACGATATAGAAAACGGTATCAATAAAGAATAAAGAACCATTTTTAAGAATGACATTTTCATCATGCATGTCTTCCAGTATAAGGCCGTATTCTTTATTGAAATAATCCTGCCTAACAGTATTCTGAAACCCATTGAACTCTAACAATTCTCGAATGGCGGACAATTCGGCCGTTTCATCAGAAGAAACAAATGGTTGTTTTAAGACCAAATGCAGGCCACCATTTATATCAACAAATCCCACGAACGTATAGGTTGTATCAGGAAAAAGAAGATTGTGTATCACAATACTATTGAAGTATTCCAGCCAGGTAGCATAATATCTACCATCATTGACTTTTATAACAATCTGTTAATCTGGATGTAAGTAGACTTTTGATTCGCCGCCCTCGGTAAGATAGACCCAGTTTTGTGGCCATTCTTCTATCCAGAGTCGACCATTTTCAGCAATTTCCCTTAAGAATTGCTACTCCCTTTCTTTGATGAGTCTTTTACCTTCGAAGTCTTTTTTAACCGTTGTACTTGTTGGAAAGCTTGTGCAAAGCTGATTGCGGATTGCTGTGCAAGAATCCGGCTGTTCCGATAGGACAATTCCCTGAATGATATTTTGAAGTTTGCTTCGGACATCCTCGGTAAACATTTAGACAAAATTACAAAAATTAACTCTTCGAAGCAACCAGCCCGTGAAACCGTAAACTCCTGTTATACAATCCTTGAAAAGCCACTTTCCCAAGAACTGGCTCTGCATCTCCCGGGAGCACCAAGGCCCGGCAGGTTGTTTGCCGGTTTTTGAAACGCAGCTCCACATTCGCCACCACATTAAACTCAACAATATGGCCATTTGCCATTTGCGCCTTTCATGTTTCCACCAGGGCCGGAACGGTGCTCCGCTTTATGGCATCCCGGGCAATGAGTTTTCTTCTCTCCAGGGCGAGGTCATCACCATTGATCAGTTCAATTTCGACGTAAACAAGTCCCATTCGTTGGTTATTGTGCCGTAAAACTAATCGATTGTGCTGGGCTGAGAAACCCGGTTTATGCGATGGTTTGTGAAGTTTCTCGCAGCGCACGCAAAGTAAGCAGCGATCGCAGCGGCTCTCTGATATTCGACTTTGGTTCAGCGGCAGCGTCCGTCATCTTCTCTGCGTGCGCTGCGAGAAACCACTAACTATTCGATTTCACCTCCAGGTCCAGCAGAAACTTCTTCCGCCAAAGTCCCCCACCATATCCCGTCAGTTGCCCGTCGGACCCAATGACCCGGTGGCAAGGAATTAAAATAGAAATCCGGTTCATGCCATTCGCGTTGGCCACGGCCCGCACGCTTTCCGGACTGCCAATGGATATCGCTTGCTCCTTGTAGGATCTTGTCTGGCCAAAGGGGATCAATTGCAAGGCGGCCCAAACCCTTTTTTGAAAGGCGGAGCCTGGAGTATGTAGCGGGACTGAAAACGTTTTTCGGCTGCCCGAAAAGTACTCTGATAACTGTGTTTCCAGTAAATCAAAATGCGGATTGTTGCCCTGTATGATCGTTGCGTTTAACCGTTTGGCAATGGCTTTTAATTCTGTTTCCAGCATTTTTCTGTCGGTAAACTCGAGCAGGCAAATACCCTCGCCCGTGGCACAGGCAAGCATGGTACCCAGGGGTGTTTCGATCCGTTTCAGGTCAATGATGTTTTGTTGTTTTCCTTGTTTGGGCGAAACGCCAAATATGTTTTTGAACGATTCGCCAAAGCCGCTCAGTGACTCAAACCCTGCATCAAAAGCTGTGTGGGTGATTCGTTCTCCGGTTTGTATCTTTTTGAAAGCTGTGTTTATTCTCAGCATTCGCTGATAAGCCTGAAAGGTGATGCCATGATTCTTCAAAAACCATCTTCTAATCTGGCTGGGTTCAATTCCTCTTTGTTTCAGGTCATGGTCCTTGAATTTTATACCCGGGTTTGCCGCCAGCGCATCCATGATCTCCCGGTACCCGGCGGGTGTATGGTTTAATGACTGCAAGGGGTTACAAACCTTACAGGCCCGGTAACCCTTGAGCATACATTCTTTGGTTGTCTTGAGAAATTCCACATTCTCCAGCTTCGGTTTGCGGGCCGTGCAGGAAGGCCGGCAAAAGATACCCGTTGTTTTCACGGCTGTATAGAACAGGCCTTCAAAGGAGCTGTCCTTTTCCACAATGGCCCGGTACATTATTTCTTGGGTGAGTTTCATACGGAAAACAAGCTGCTAAATGATTGTTCGGTTAAAATTCTTTTTGTCATGTGCTCCATGGATGCGTAGACATATTCATTCAGGAAATCTCCCATGCTGATCCTTTTCACCCCCAGTTTTTCCAGTGTATCGAAATTTGGCAGTCCCGGCCGGCACATCAGATTTACCGGCAGGGTTGCTTCCGAAACAATCGCGTCAATTCCTTTTTCGTCAACCAGACCCGGGAAGAACAGGCTATCTGCCCCTGCGGCCTCGTAGATTTTTATCCGTTCCATTCCTTCCCGGAGGGCATCCGGCCCATTTACCAGAAAGGCATCGCAACGGACATTTAAGAACAATTCCACGCCCTGGTTGGCCAGGATTGCTTTAATTTCTTTAATAAGTTCTGCAAAAGCGCTGCTGTCTTTGAGCATTCGTTTTCCGTTCACCATCTGGCTGTCCTCTATATTGATGCCCACCACTCCCAGTTTTGCCAGGGCGATCATGTTCCCGGCAATGTCTCCGGCTGTTTGGCCATAGCCCCGTTCCAGGTCAACCGACAGGGGGAGGTTTATGTGTTTCCGAATTTGCTCTACGCCATATAGTAGGCTGTCAAAGGGCATTTGTTCCCCGTCCTCAAGTCCCAGGGCATGGGCCATGGCCGCGCTTGAGGTAGCGAGGGCCTTGAAACCAAGCTGTTCGAAAATCCGGGCGCTCTGTACATTCCATACATTTCCGATCAGCAGCGGGGTTGGTCCGGTGTGCAGGGCTTTAAAATGCTGGTAGGCGTTCATTGATTATTCTTTGAAAGCAAATATAGTTTTTGGGGGCGGGGGCAAACAACCGAAAAATGGACAAGTATTTTTTGGGGGGGTATTTCTCGCGGCGGGCGCGGCGGTATATGGCGGACGCGGCGGCAGCACTAAATTCGAATGGCGGAGTGCCGCAGCGATCCTTGCCCACTTAGCGTGCGCAGCGAGAAATTAAACTCGAAAGGCGGAAGACAGTGAGGTGTGTTAACCAACCATAACTAAATGATTTTTCTTTATCACCCACATATAATAACCCACTAAAATTATATTGGCAATTGCCAAAGAAAGAATTGCAGTATAGAACCACCTCGTCTCACCGCTGAAATATGAGGATATACCAATAATAAGATATCCGACGGCATAAACCCCTTCAACCTCTGCCAGCTCTTTATACCAGGCCTTTTCGTTATCTGACATTTTTCCTTCCAAAACGAAATACCTGACGACATAACTAATCATGAAAACGAACATGGATCCGCAATAAAGGTGAATAGAGATAAAGGCTCCATCTGTACTTTCGACCCCCTTTCCAGGTGAAGGGCATGAAACGCCACTACGAGGCTAAGGATGGAAATGATATCCAGCGCCAGGCTTCTCGGGCCATACCTATCCTCTGGAAACAAGGAGGAGTTAATAAAATCACAGAGATAAAATGCCAGGGACACCAGCAGGAGAATGATCTTCAGAGAGGCCAACATCGGCTCGGTTTCAAACGAACCTAACAAAGGCGCATAATAATTTGGTTGAAAATAACCGGCAATTACCGAATAGAGAAAAGTGCCCAGAAAAGCAGGGTAAAGCAGGTTGATGCCAAGTGTGCGAGGAATATTTTTAGCCATGGACAAGGGTTGTGGGAGCGGGCCAGGTGGTAAATTTAGGAAATTCATTGAGGTTTTTTCTCGCGGCGGACGCGGAGGAAATTGCGGACGCGGCGGCTGTACTACATTTGAATGGCGGAGTGCCGCAGCGCCCGCTGTTTACTTAGCGTGCGTGGCGAGAAACAAACTCCGTGTATTCCTCAGTTTCTAAATATTTAGTTGCTTCCAGCAAGTGCAGATATTCTCAAAATTAATAACCGCATTGGCCGGACTGGAGCTCGGTAGCGAAACATACCTCAGCCCATCTTGCCTTTTGAAGAATTTATTGAAAAGCAATTCAGCTTTTTTACCGTTAAAACCGATAACCTGTAAATTTTTATGTTTTGCAACAAAGGAATCCAGGTCATTTGGCTCTTCGTCTTTAATAGCACTGTCCAGACTCCCGTTTCGGGTGGCTTTGTGAGCGACATCCCAAACGCCGATACCGGACTTTAGCAACAGCTCCTTTTTCTCCGCGTAGGTAGCCGGCAGCTCCTTGTTTGTAATGGTGGATAGAATCTTCCAGAACCGGTTTCTGGGATGGCCATAATATTCGCCGAGTTCCAGGGATTTATCGCCGGGTAAGGACCCAAGAATCAGGATGCGTGTGTTTTCGTTTGAAATGGGGGGGAAGGATTTCTTTTTAATGGGGTTATTTTTAGAATTTGTCAACATCTTTATAGTATTGGAATAAAAAGCCACAGGAAATAAGCTATTGAACTTGTTAATTCATGTCAAAGCTGGTTAAACGTTAGCGGCAAACCCAATGTTGAATGCTGTTATTTGTTATAAAGAATCCTAATTTCCGTGTTTGACTTTTTAAGCTTAAGAGAATGTTTCATAGTGAAGCCATTAGTAGTATCTGCCCCTGTAATCAGTAAGGTGTCCTTTGATACCCATTTAATGTCAATCCTTCCATAACTGCCAAATATTGTGTTTTCTCGGTCGACTTTGGCTGTTGTATCTGAGCTTTCAATTATTCTAACGCCATATGAAGTCGATGTTGTTGCACCACAATCTGTAATTGTAGTTATAGCCTGAACGTTATAGCCGGGATTAATGATACGCCGCGAGACTTCCGTTTCGCAGGAACCAGCTAAATCAAGACACCCTATAAACGGGAATGTCAAAAAAACAGAACCGAGTGAAACGAATAGATGAAATGGAGGTCTTCTGTTCATAAGGGATTCTTGATGGTTAGAAGTCTCATTAATAGCATGCAACGAGCAGGTATTGCCGATGGTGGGGAATTAGAATTCCGTCCGACCGAGCCGCTGCCTGGCTTTTTTATAAAGTTAAAAATTAAGAACTAAAGCCGGGCTTTATTCGTCAAGCCCCGAACCGAAGCATAGCAGAATTACTGCTGCTGATTGCTCCAATGTCAAGCCCCACTATTGGCAATACCAATGCTAGCTGAAGTTTTTTTTCGGTTCCTTCTTGGTTTTTGAATATTGAGAAAAAGATGATATATCACTTTTGTTTGTCCATCTATTTCATGTTTAGAAACAAAATAATTAAATGCTGTTCGTTTGTGTCGAATCGATTTCCAACCTCCTACATACCCATTTTCGGGTGTAGTGATTTTGTCTCGATAACTGTTCTCAATATTTTTTCTCGAATGATTGAT
>JAYRZH010000064.1:10718-18152 GCA_041916555.1 Chitinophagaceae bacterium
CTGTGTTAAATAATTAAAAAGTTGCTGAACAATAAATTCTATGTCTGGATTCCACCATCCTTTAAATTCAATAATTCCTTTGTTTATTGATACATGTTCAACTTTCAAATCAATACGATTTTCTCCTCTTAACGGTTCTCTGTGGGTTTTGTAACCCTTAGCCTCAAACCAAGTTGAGAAGAAGTCTCTAAATGGGCCTTCATGGTGAATACCTTCAAGGATGTTTTTAATCGAGATCTCACTGTCGTTTTTATCAGTTAAATGCTCTATGCCTCTTATAAAGTCGTTTAGAAAATCTCTTCCGATTGTCTTAATCTTTGTTTCTGCTCGGTGTATAACTTCGCTGTTTACGAGATTTGCAATATTTGCAGCGAAATAGGCAAAATCTTGATTCATGTAGAAATCATGAGGCAAGTTGTCAAACATTTTTTCGTCCGAACACCAAGATTGTTTTAAAGAGTCAGAATGAAATTCAACCCTTACTCTTTCAATTGGAAAGCCATCTTCCTTTTTGTGAGCATTTTGTTCTATAAAATAAATTTCTTCGTTCCACAGCGTCACAATTTCAGAAGCTATTTTGTGAAATGCTCTAAGTAGACTATTTAGCTTCGTTATATTGTTTGCCGTATAGAGTAGTTCACGAATTGCATTCTTGAATTTTGGAAAATCAAAAAATGGTCCGTCTTGAGCAATAAGATAAGTAAAGTATGTTTTTGTTCGTGGTCGTGGCAAAGGACTTTTTGCCCTTTTTGATTGCTCGTAAAACTCTTTCTTTATAAATGATAATGCTACTTCTGCAAAAGAAATGATTTGATAAGGTGTAAATATTTTTTCAACTGCATCGAATTTCCAAGCATACTGAATTGCATAAAAAAGTTCATCTAAGATATTCTTGTCTAAAATTTGCTCATCATTGTCACTATAGAGTACCTTTTTTGCTATCTTGAATTCTTCAAACTTTATATTTCCTAGATTTTTCTTTTTTGCATTGAAGTGCAGTCGCAGCCGTAAAATTGCCGAGTGATATACTTCGCTTAAGGCTGTCAAATAAACACCTTTTGTCCATTTACTTTCTCGTTGTTTATTTATAAAAAAATTGGGTCTTGCAAATTGAGGATATCTTAAGGCTTCAAAGAAAACATCGCTCAAATCAAGTGTAAAGTCAGATTTCATCTTGTAGAAGGTGTCACTTAAAATTTCAGCTAACGGGAAAGCATTGGCGATGTGGCGGTATTCTGTGTTCCGTCTGCCCGGTGCCGCTGCTGATTAAAGATACAAAAGCTCATTATTTATTCTACTGCTTGGGGTTGTTTGTCTGCCGAAACCTAAGCTGATTAGCGAACAAAAAGCTGAGAATATATTCGTCGCCCGCCATATTGCCAATGCAATGTTACCTGCAGGCTTTCGTCACATAATTTTCTTTAACCACAGGAAAAGATAATAAATTCCCAAAGAAATAATTGAACAAAAAAACAAATTGACAATCATCAATAGTATTGCCAATGATACGGTATTTGAAAAACGATTTATCGGGTAAGCAAGTATTATAAACACTATTAGACCGCCGTACTCTGTCCATTTTTTCTTTGTCGCTTTTCTTTCTGCTTCGTCTTGATATGTTGTTAACTTTAGACCAGGCTCAAGAATACTAATATTCAAATAAGGGTTGTCTTCAAAATCCTCAACGAGAAAATGGAAAATTGCTTTGGTCTTACTTTTAATTAGAGGGATGTCAAAAGCCCTGTGTCTTGTAACGTAATTGATTTCGCTTTGTAAGCCATTGTCAATAGGTTGCTGATTTTCTATACGAGCAAGATTTCTTTGTCTAACGTTCTCAAACTTATCATTAAAGTCCTTTTGCAACGAAAGGTCTTTCGTTAAGTCGTCATAAATTAATTGTCCTTGATGTCGGTAAATTGTACAACCGATTGGTACAGAAAATTCAAATGTCAGTTTTGAAAAATCCTTGTTGCTTGTATTTGTAATTTCCGCAGATAAAGTATGTAAATTATTTGAGGGACTTCCGTTATATAAAATTTGGATGTTGCCCCAATCTTGACTTTGCACCGAAAATGCAAGACGCTGCCCCCAAGTCCTTTTAGTAAAGACCGCCTTTTTATTTTGATACCTCTCTTTGATTAAAAAGACAATGCCGCCGACTACAAATGAACCGACATACTTTAAAATGTCAATGACTAATTGCATATTACTAGTGGGTGTGTCAGGCATTATTAATGTTAGTTTGGTCTGTCAATTAGCTTGCAGGTAACGATTTTATTTACGCAACCGCACATTATGTAATTTATTGTATACTTACCGTCAACATATTGCTATTTGGATTTAATTATTGTTTTGCTCTCTATTCCAATAACCACATTTACGTGTACAAGGACATCCCCCAAAATTCCTTCAGGCGGCATTTCACTTCAATCAAACAACAATAAGGCGGGATCTCTTGGTTAGGCAGGACATGGATAAGGTTCACCAGAAAGATATTCATCTTTCTAATTCCACAGAAAAATTATAGTATGATTTTAGCCCCGCTAGGTAAAAACACTTATTCACCAATAAAATACACAGCCACAATCAGGCCCTTTTCAACTTTGTAAATGGCAGCAGCGTGCAGAGGTGGCTGGGTTTTATTAAAGATAACCGACTCCTCATCTATTACCGTGTTGCCCACCACGATCCGGCTCTTCAGGGTGCAATACAGATCTGGGGTATTGGTGAACATGTCGGCGTATTCCTTGCGCATGGTCTCCTTGCCCTTGTACAAAAACCGGTTGGGGAAAAAGTAAACCGCTACACTGTCTGAATAGGGCTTGAGAAAGGCTTCAATATCGCGTTTGTTATAGGCATCAAGCTGTGCCTGGACAGGCGCCACCGGGTCCTGGGCGTAAAGGGTAGCGGAAAGGAACAAGAGAATGAGAAGAGAGAGTACGCGCATGGTTTATTCTTTCGCCGAATATACAAAATGGGAGTGATGTTGCTGGTGCTCCCTTATCACATTTATGACTAATGGCACTTTGTTAGACGGGAAACAGCAGCAACTGGGGAAAAATGCAAGAGAATACATAAATTGGTACGAGTAAATGTACGGTTCGACATTTTTTTGTAGGAGTTTGAGCCTTAGAATCCCCATAATTATCATTTTGTTGGCTTGCTCGAAATTCCTCCTAACCTTTGCCCCCAACGCTTTACATATGAGAAAAATACTTACCTGGCTTGCCCTCTTTTCAAGCACCATCGCATTGGCCCAAACCGACTGGAAACCGGCCTCACCCCAACTCCTTACCGATTGGGCCGCTAAAGTGGACCCGCAAAAACCCCTGAACGAATACCCCCGCCCGCAAATGACACGGGATAACTGGACTAACCTCAACGGGCTCTGGGACTATGCCATCATTCCGGCTTCGGCTCCTGATGCACTGCCGGCCACAATGGACGGAAAAATCCTGGTCCCCTTTGCCATCGAATCGGCCCTCAGCGGGGTTGGTAAACTGGTGGGCAAAGACAATGTCCTTTGGTATAAAACCACCATCAGCCTCCCGGCCAAACGAAAAGGCAAATGGCTGCTTCATTTTGGCGCCGTTGACTGGAAGGCGGACATCTATATTAATGGTCAAAAACTGGCGACCCACCAGGGTGGCTACGACCCGTTTAGCATCGATATCTCCTCCGCCCTTATCAAAGGAACCTCCCAGGAAATTGCCGTCAAGGTTTGGGACCCCTCTGATGATGGCCCTCAACCCCGCGGTAAACAAGTAAAACGTCCACACAGCATCTGGTACACCCCCGTCACCGGTATCTGGCAAACCGTATGGCTGGAAAATGTACCCGTCTCCTATATCTCTTCGCTGGAGATCACTCCCAACCTGGACAAGGAACTGGTGAGTGTGAAAGTAAATACCGTAGATATGTTGCCGGGTGATGAAATCCTGGTCTCGGCCTGGCACGAGCAAAAAATCATCGGTTCGGGTAATAAAAACGGGGATGAATTTACCATCCTGATCCCGGAGCCAAAGACCTGGTCACCCGAAAACCCTTTCTTATATGACCTGAAAGTTCAGTTATTCAGAAAGGGCAAACCCGTGGATGAAGTGGGCTCCTATTTTGCCATGCGCAAGATCTCCCTCGTCAAAGACGCCAATGGCGTGCAACGAATGGCCCTCAACAACAAATTCACCTTTCAATTTGGTCCACTCGACCAGGGCTGGTGGCCCGATGGTCTGTACACCGCGCCTACCGATGAAGCCCTTGCCTTTGACATCGAACAAACCAAGGCCATGGGCTTTAACATGATCCGCAAACACGTAAAAGTAGAACCGGCCCGCTGGTACTATCATGCCGATAAACTGGGAATGCTGGTATGGCAGGATATGCCCAGTGGCGACCTGGGTGGAAATATCTGGATGACCCGTCCGGCCACAGTCACCGCCCAACCCCTGGATAAAAAACGTAGTGATGAATCGGTGACTATTTATAAAAAAGAATGGGAAAACATCATCCATGCGCTGAAAAACTTCCCCTGCATCGTGGTATGGGTGCCGTTTAATGAAGCCTGGGGTCAGTTTGATACAAAAGCTATTGCCGACTGGACCCACCAACTCGATCCCTCCCGTCTCGTAATTGCGGCGAGTGGTGGTAACTACATCAATGAAGCGGGTCATATCCTCGACTTGCACAACTACCCCGATCCGGTTATGCCCGACCCCGTGGTCTTTGGCAGCAACCAGGCCCTGGTATTGGGTGAGTACGGCGGACTGGGGCTTCCATTGGAAGGTCATACCTGGCAGCAAAAAGATAACTGGGGCTATCAGAGTTTTAAGAACGCGGAGGAGCTGACAAAGAGGTATGGGCAAATGATTGATGAGATTGCCGTGCTTATCCCCCTTGGTTTATCGGCGGCTGTTTATACTCAGACAACAGATGTGGAAGTAGAGACAAATGGATTGATGACCTATGATAGAAAGATAGTGAAGACGGGGGTGGAGAGAATTAAGAAAATGAATAGTAAGTTATTTGATTAGTTTGGTTTCTCGCGGCGGACGCTAAGATTTTAACGGGCGCTACGGCTGTACTTAATTCGATTAAAGGTATGCCGCTGCGCCCGCCTTAATCTTAGCGTCCGCCGTGAGAAACCCCAACAATATCAGGAAAAAATAAGATACCCCACCCACGCCATACCATACGCCAGCGCGGTCATATACACTAATTGTATCACCGGCCATTTCCAGCTTCTTGTTTCGCGCTTTACAATGGCCAGGGTGCTCATACACTGCATGGCAAATACATAAAATAACAAAAGCGAGATGCCGGTGCCAAGGGTATAAACCTTTGTTCCATCTTCGCGGGTAGCAGCCCGCATCTTATCACGAAGCTTGAGATCGCTATCATCTTCCACACTGTACAAAGTAGCCATGGTGCCTACAAATACCTCACGGGCGGCAAAGGAAGTGATTAGGGCAATACCTATTTTCCAGTCATACCCCAATGGTCTGATAACCGGCTCAATACCCTTGCCCAAGATACCCGCATAGGAATTGGCCAGTTTATCGGAATGATAGTCTCGTTCCAGGCTCAATGAGTCGGCGCCTGGTTTTGATAACTGAAACGCATATTGCTCATCTACCTTGTTCATTCTTTCGGTTGGGCCATAGCTGCTCAGAAACCAAAGTATCAGCGAGATGATCATGATGATCTTTCCCGCATCAAACACAAATACCTTGGCCTTGTTGATCATCGTTTGTATCACATTCTTCCACCTGGGCGCACGATAGGTGGGCAGTTCCAGGATAAAGAAACTCTTTTCATTGATATGGATAAACCATTTGGCCACCCAGGATACGATCAGGGCCATCACCAGGCCAAGAAGATACAGGGCCATCATCACCAACCCCTGCAGACTTAAAAACCCAAACACATATTTAGAGGGAATGACCAACCCGATCAGGATGGTATAAACAGGTAAACGCGCGGAGCAACTCATAAGCGGCGTTACCAATATGGTGAGTAGTCTTTCTTTTTTATTCTCAATACTCCTCGCGCTCATGATGGCAGGTACCGCACAGGCAAACCCCGAAATCATGGGCATCACGCTTTTTCCATTCAGGCCCACCGTACGCATGAGCCGGTCGGTAAGAAAAGAAATACGGGCCATATACCCTGAATCTTCCAGAACTGTGATCAACCCAAACAGGATCATGATCTGGGGAATAAAGACCAGTATCCCGCTCAACCCCGCCACCACGCCATTGATGAGCAGGTCGCTCCACCAGGTTTCGGGTAAAATATTTCCGAGTCCTGAACCCACACTCGCAAAACCCGCTTCGATCCAGTCCATGGGCCAGGCAGCCAGCCAAAACACACTTTGAAACAACAAAAACAGGACAGCCAGCAGGATCAGATAACCCCAGCGACGGTGGAGTAATAAATTATCGAGTTTATCAGTAAACAGGTTTTTCTGAAGCGGATCGGGTTCCACCACGGTATTCTGCATGATGGTCTTGATACGCGCGTACCGGTCCATGATCTCGTCCGCCTGGGCTTTAGTTTTATTAAAGGGGATGGACTGGATGGCTTCTTCTACTTTTTGATGGGTATCTGACGAAAGCTCCAGTTCGGAATGGTTGATGGCGAGGTGGAGCGCCTTGTACTCACTGGTATCGGGCAGTTTTTCGCGGATGGCTTCCACGGTACCAACCCCCCAAAGCGCTCCCGGCACAAAATCACGGACAGGCACTTTGTACATTTCATTGGCCGTTTGCTCCAGCACCTTTTTCAGTTCGGCGATACCCTTGTTTTTTCGCGGGTTGATGGGGATGACGGGTACACCCAGTTCGCGCTCCAATCCGGGCACATCGATCACGATCCCCTTTTTCCTTGCCAGGTCCATCATGGTCAGGGCAATCACCACCGGTGTTTTTAGATCAAGTATCTGGGAGGCAAAAAGCAGGTTGCGTTTCAGACTGGAGGCATCCACGATCACGACCAGGATATCCGGGCGTTCGGGATGATCATCATTTAATAAAACATTATAGGTAACCCATTCATCGGCCCGCTTGGGGTAAAGGCTATATGCCCCGGGAAGATCAAGAAACTCGGCATTCATTCGCGGGGAAACGGGGCCCACTCCGATCTTCATTTCCACGGTTACCCCGGGAAAGTTGCCCACTTTCTGGTTAAGACCGGTCAGGCAATTAAACAGAGAGGATTTGCCGCTGTTTGGATTGCCCACCAGGCCAATATGTATATGGTTCCCTGCCATATTAACCTGCAAAAATAACGGGTTGGGGGGATTGGGGGGTTACGGATTAAGGAATTTTAGATTTCACGGATAACACGGATTTCTTGTTTCTCGCTGCGCACGCAAAGAATTTGGCGGACGCGGCGGCTCTCCTTATTTCGACCTTTGTACAGCCGCAGCGCCCGTTG
>JAYRZH010000065.1:0-18078 GCA_041916555.1 Chitinophagaceae bacterium
ATTTCTTTTATCCTTCATCCATCAATCTTATTGTTTGATAAACCTGGTCAGGATGCGTCGTTCATCGGCAAATATCAACCTTACAATGTAAACCCCTTTGCTATAGCGGGATATATCCAGCGGATAGATCACACCAGACTGCGAAGTTTGCAGGGTTTCACTTTGGAAGACGCGGTTGCCCGACATATCGAATATCCTGATGCTGTATTTTTCACCGGTGCTGTCAAAGGCCATGTACAGGTTGGCGGTTGTTCCTGTTGCCGGGTTTGGATATACTTTGAAATCCAGGAATCCGGGTCTTGTATTCGGGTTGCCCAGCACGGTTATCGAAACCGTATCATATCCATAGGCACCCTGATTGTCGGTTACCCTTAATTCAAACTGGTAAACTCCTTCTATCAGGCTGTTGACATCGGTTAGGGCAGTAGCCGGACTTACAAGGGTATAATCTGTAGGTCCTGATACCCTTCTCCAGGCATAGGCTACAACTGATCCATCCGCATCGGTACCTGATCCACTCAGCGTTGTGTAATGAATGGGCAGGGTGATTGTTTGGTTGGTACCGGCATTGGCTACAGGTGCCTGGTTAGCCGGAGCCACAGCGGCATTAACAGTAACCTGAACGGTATCCCTGTCGATTAATCCACCATTATCGGTTACCCGAAGTTCAAATTGGTAAACCCCTTGCACCAAACCGGTTATATTGGTTACGGCACTGGTGGGAGAAGAAATAGTAAAGGAACCTGGACCAGCGATCTTACTCCATTGGTAAGCACTGATGAAACCATCAGGATCGGTACCGGAGCCATTCAGGGTGGTATTGTTCACCGGCAATGTGATCGTCCTGTCAGGACCTGCGTTCGCTGTCGGCGCCTGATTAGGTGCAGGGTTAACTGTTACCTGCACAGTATCCTTATCGGTTAAACCTCCATTGTCGGTTACGGTTAATTCAAAAGTATAAACGCCTTGTCCAAGCCCCGTGATATCAGTTACCGCGCTGGAGGGTGAGGATATGGTAAAGGTTGTAGGACCTGTCAATTTACTCCACTGATAACTGATAATAGAGCCGTCCGTATCTGTTCCGGATCCATTTAATGTAGTGGTACTGGTGGGAAGCGTGATATTCCGGTCAGGGCCAGCGTTGGCTGTTGGTACCTGGTTGGAAGGCACAGAGGCAAATACGGTTACTGTAACGGTATCTGTATCCATCAATCCACCATTATCGGTTACCCTTAACTGGAAGGTATAAACCCCAACATCCAGACCGGTCAGGTTGGTAACGGCAGCGGTAGGTGAAACGATAGTGCCAACTGCAGGGCCGGTAAGCTTGGTCCAGCTATACCCGCTGATAGAACCATCCGTATCTGTACCTGAGCCATTCAGGGTGGTTGAGTTCGTAGGCAGGGTGATGGTACGGTCGGGTCCGGCATTGGCAGTTGGTGCCTGGTTGGGTGCCGGGTTTACTGTTACCTGTACGGTATCCGTATCAGTCAATCCGCCATTATCTGTCACGGTCAGTTCAAAGGTATATACACCCTGAACCAGACCGTTTACGGCTGTTTGGGAAGAATTGGCACTGGCAATAGTGGCAGCCCCTCCTGTCAGTTTTCTCCAGGAATAGCCCTGTATCACACCATCCGGATCGGTACCATTGCCATTCAGGGTAACGGTATTAACAGGAAGGGTGATGGTAATATTTGTTCCTGCATTGGCAATGGGGGCCTGGTTTGGCGCCACATTACTACAGTTCTGTCTCAACGGATCGGCCAAGGTAGGTCCACACACCGGCGCCAGAGGCAGGGTGGGAATTGTCCAGGTACACACCGCGGTATTTCCAGCGGCTGTACTTCCGGGGTTATCATTGACAAAAATGAAACTGCTCAGGTTTACAGATCCCAGGTTAGGCATACAAACCTTGTTGGAATCTACACGGCCAGGATCGGCCAGGTTATTATAATCCGTGATCTGTATAGCCCGAACTGCGTTGTATGGGTTTCTGAAATAGTTGTTGGTGATCACCAGTCGCTGGGCATTTACGGCCTCGGGTTGGTGATGGCTGCCAAAGGAATACAGAATGGTTGGGAAATTGGTGGCAGTGGTATTGAGGTAGGAACAACTATCAAAGTAGTTATTATACACTTTGATGCTATCATACCCGGCAATAACACTACCCTGACCACCGGATTTACGGATCACGTTGTCGTACATTTTACCATAGGTACCAGTTCCTATATTGATACCACTGACCTGTCCACCCACGTTGGCAGTACCTGATACGTTGGTGTAATTGTTGAAAATTTCAGAGTATCCGCAGGAACCAACCTGCATAGCATCCCAACCGGTATTTTCAATGATATTGTTATAAACATATACGCTATCGCCACGGGCCTGAATGGGGTTACCATAGTTCCATCCACCGGGACCATAACTGGTACTTCCGATATACATGCCTTCATTGGCATGGTTGGCTACATAGTTGTCATGGATATAAAGACCCCGCTGATAAAACACCGGGAACAGACGCTCCAGATTGGTGTTATCGGCAATGGCAGTGGCAATACCTATCTGGTTGGAGTTTGTGATAGAAAGGTTATTGGCCTCCACATGATGAGCCGTTCCAATTACCAGTCCTTTCATTTTAATACCATACTTCTGGTTGGGCACACCGGCACCATTAATATGGAGATAGCTCACTTTGATATTTCCTGCCCCATCGCCCGGGTTGGCTATGCGGAGATAACCCATATTCACCTGGCCATTGATCGGCATGATGATCACGGGTTGCCCCTGGCAACCATTAAACCCGCCAAGCGTGATATCAATGGTGTTGGCATTGATGGTGGTCGCGTTCAGCTTAATGGTATCACCAGGCTGAATGTTATGCCCAGAGGCGGCATCCTTTGGCCAATAAACACCCGCTGAAATAACTATTGATTTCGGGTTGGGGTTATAATTACAGTTCTGTACAGTTACATTCACGGTATCCTTATCTGTTCCCCCTGCACTATCGGTAATTGCCAGCTCAAAACTATAGGTACCCAGGGCAAGACCTTTCAGGAAGATCACGGAGTCAACCGAACTGATAGACACGTTTCTTTCCTCATACTTGCTGAGTACGGCGGTATTTGGCCCCGACAACTGGCGCCAGTTCCATTGGGTAATGGGGCCACCATTGGCGGATTTCTTACTAAACGAAGGCCAACCACCATACAGCGTGGTAAAGTTCTGGGGAAGAACAATGGTTTGATCCAGACCGGCATTGGCCGTTGGAGGCGTGGTAGTGGTAGTAACAGCATTATTCACCGTTACAGTCACGTTGGCTGATGCAGTGGCGTTGGAGTTATCAGTAACGGTAAGGCGAAACACATAGCTGCCGGCAGTTAAACCGGTAACCAGGGTTACGGCAGAGTTAATGCTTACGATCACGGCCGGGCCACCGGAAACCTTGGTCCAGCTATAGGAAACAATTGAACCATCACTATCTGTACCCGATCCGCTCAAAGTAACAACGCTTACCGGAAGAGTGATCGTTTGGGCAACGCCCGCATTGGCTACAGGAACTACATTGGTAGGTCCGTTGACACGGGCACAAAGCGAATCAAGGATATGCTCCTCTACCACTTTTTTATAAAGTACATGGTGACCCAGGTTATTCAGGTGAATCCCATCACCAGAGGAATAGATGGGGTTGATAGTGGTACTGTCCAGGTTGCTCACCACATCCCAGAAATTGATGGCTTTGCTGCCAAACCGGGTATAAACCCAGTCACGAAAGCCGGTCAATAAGGGGATATTGGATCCGATCATGCTTGTCCTTGGTTGGGAGGTTGTTACCCATACCGGAATATTGGCGGCATCAGCCAGGGCCATCGTTGCTTCAAAATTGGCCTGTACCTCAGCAAGGGTGTACCCATTATAGGCATCATTGGAAGCCAGGTTGATAATGATGGCATCTGGATTCAGGCTTAAAGCCTTGGTGATATTCTTTGCGGTATCAACGGCGGGGCGTCCACTTGGGGCCACATAACCGGTGGGACGAAGAATATGATAGGAAGTATATCCGGAATTGGCCAGGTTGACCAGTTCCATGGAAGCATTCTTACTTTTAACATAATTGCGAAACTTGCCAGCCCAGGCACTGTCATAATAAGGAACAGAACCGGCACCTTGAGCGGTAGATGAACCCAACACAACTATCTTAAAGGCATTGGTACAACTATAGGCATCTACATTTGACGTATTATAAAGTCCGCTGTCCACCACATGCACCAGCATCTCATCAAAATGGGAACCACCGGCATTGTCGGTTACCGTAAGCCGGAACTTGTAAGTCCCTTCCTGAATACCGGTTACATTTGAAGTTTGACTACCAGGGCTGACAATCGTGGCGGAACCTCCGGCTATTTTACTCCAACTATAGGAGGATATGGAGCCATCTGTATCCGTTCCGGTACCTGAAATGGAAAAGGAACCACTCTGAAGGGAAACGGTTTTATCCGCGGCGGCTACGGCCGTGGGTGGCGTATTGCCTGTGTTGCCGTTGTACGGGGTGGCATTGGAGTTGGTGTACTGCGCCAGCCATTCGTAGAAGTTGCGGTTTCCAAGTGAGGCATAGCGTCTGGCCGTATCATAGGTAACATCAAAGTTATTATGACCCCATCCGGGGATGGCCTCATAAAACGACTGGGTATAATAGTTATCCAGCCGGTTTTGAAGATCAATGCAAAATTGACGGAAGGCATTTTCCGTACCACCGTCATTCACGGCTCCGCAAATCAGCGCGGTGGGGGTCTTCCAAATCTGGCCAACCCGGTGGGCGCTGTCCAGCACCATGCTCCCGTTATGAGGAGAGCGGGCAAACTGGGCGGAAATGTATTTGTTCATGGCCGTATCGGTGGCGGCAGTGGAATAACCACCAAGCATACCCAGGATATTACCTCCGGCGCTTAACCCGGTAAGGTAGATCCTGGAACTATCGATACGAAAACGACTGGTCATGTCCCTTAGAAGCGGAGGCAGTCTGTTGGGATCAAGACTAAAAGATCCGTTTTGAGGACAGATCACAAAAGCTTCTGTAGTATAACCTCCAAAATTGACATACTTCAGGATCGGTCTTTGACCCTGGTTAATCTTTTTGGGGAGACCCGTATTTAACAGGGCCGACAAATTAGTACCTGCCTCACCTACTCCATGGAGAAAGATGATCAGGGGCCAACGTTTGTTTGAGGGAGCTGTATTGAGATCAGAGGGTTTATAGATAAGCGCATCTAATGGATAAACACCGCTTACACTGATATTGACCGTTGTGCTGTCAAACAAACCATATTGAGCATTGGCTTGTTTGCCGGTCGCCATCACGAGACTACAATAAAGAAATAGGCAACGGAAAATTGGTTTCATAGGGTATTACACTTTTGGATTTGGCCTTAACTGTTGTATTGGATTCCGTCTTCAGGTACATTACCTTAACGTTTGCAAGATTGAATAAATTTTATTGTTTTTAAAGTTAAAAGCACTTGAAATTTTTCGTAATTATACGAGTGAAATTTTATTCACTTATCTATCCACATCCCTCAAAAATCTATTGGAAAAATTCCTGTACATACAAACCAAAAACCAATCCAGTTTTTGCTTATTCACATTATTTTTAGAAAAGTGGGAAAAATCTAAGGAATTTATCCAAGCCAGACTAAGCGTATACCCCAAAGGGATTTAATTGATGAATATCAAGTTTATTTATAAAAACTTGTTATTCATTTATTTATGAGGGTTATTTTACAATAAATGCGAAGCGGTCTTTGAGCTTGAGAAATGGCTTTTCAAAGAAGCGATAACTGAGTATCGATAGTGCAATAACTACGGCAAGTGATAGTAAACTGTAGAGTGATGCATTCGCAAAACTACTATCATTCCATCCGAGTTTTGAGAAGAATTTACTCATCAAACTGATCACCAGGAAATGGTAACAATACAGTCCGTAAGTGTAGGTACCTAATTTGGAGATACGGGTAAACGAGGAGAATTTATAAAAAGATTTTTCTGCATAATTCTGTTCCAGGATCACCAGACCAAAAACCAGGGCGATTAACAGCCTTTCCGGCACCATCATCAACCCTTCCGGAAAGATCAAATGATGAAATAAAAGGATACAAACGACGGCGATATATAGCAAAGCGATCTGATACCGGCGCATCTGCCTTACCCATCGATATAACCAACCTTCATGGACGCAATTATAGGCCATCAGGGCGCCCACCGCCATATCCCCTATCACTGCCAGGGTATGAAATTTGAGCACTGCCCTCGCCTCCAGGTCGCTGGCTGGTTCAAAGGCATAAAAGCCCCGAAACACCAGGGTACCTGCAATGATCAGGATGAATAGAAGAGGGTAATGTATTTTTTTGATGACCCGGAGCAAAAGGGGCCAGCTCAGATAGAACTGTTCCTCCACAGCCACCGACCACAGCACAATCAGGATAAGGGCATCTGGAAAGAGCTGGGTGCTGATCGATTGCTGGTGGATATAATCAAAATTGTTAATCAGCAAGAGGTAATACCAAGGGTTTGATGTTTCATCAACAGCATCCCCGATAAAGGTTTTTAGGTATGGCCAAACCACAAATCCAATGAAAACACAGAGGTAAAAAAGGGGCCAGATGCGCAGGATGCGGCGTACATAGAAATTCCCGATATGGATGGTGCCTGTAAATTCCCGTTCCCGGATCAGAAGGAAAGTGATCAGAAATCCGCTTAGAACAAAAAAGAAGTTTACACCCAGTTCCCCATGCCTGAATAAAAACCCTACCGTATTCTCCGCCCCAGGTACATTGGCAAATAGGGTCTTATAGCTATGAAACAGAAAGACCATTAAAAAACAGATAAACCTCAATCCATCGAGGTTGGGAAAGAATACGCTTTGTTTTTTCGGCACGGTTCGGGAGTTTGATTATTTCGAAGGTGTACTCTCCATGATGGTTTTAACGGTGGACAGTACAGTCTCCATAGGAACACCGGTTACCTGTTCCAGGTCGATAATGGATACCTCATAATCCCGCTTGGCCGAGCGTTCCTCTATTTGCTGGTTGATATAAGCCTGGAATGCTTTATTTACATCGTCCAATTCGGTCACCACCCCTTCTGCATAGTCTTCCTTGATCTTCCGGTAGGCCCCGTCCAGTTCAGAACTTATCCTTTTCTGCAGTTCATAGATATCCTTTTTTTCCTGGTAAGTGGCATAGCGGATCAACACTTCCTTAACCACCCTCCTTTCTTCATCCTGTCGAAGGGCCACGTTCATATCAACCTGCGCGGCGGCGGCTTTCTTGAGGTTTGACTGTTTACCAAAAATGCTGAATGGCAGGGTTATCCCTAGATTGTATTTGGGGAAGAAATTGGCATTAGGGTTGTCATTTACCACAAACTCATTGATGTTTCCGGTAATGGCAATGGCATCCAACCAGGTGTTCTTGGCCGATTTGAGGTTGTATTCAGCCGTCTCCACCCGGGCAGAAGCCGCCCTTAAGGAAGGATTATCCATAGCGTACCGGATCAACAGGGACTTGGTCAGGGAATCCTGACGATGTTCAAGTGCCGCGTTTACCCGGTTGTCCTGGGCAGATACCAGAGCGGAAAACAATAACGCGAGTGCAAAAAGGGAATATCTCATATTGGTTGGTTAATCGGTTTTTGGGTTGCGGGATCCGCGGTTTCTGTTTGACTGTCTGCCTTCTCTCCAAATTCACGCATCCTGGTAAACAAGCCCATTACAGAATAAATAAAGATAACGGTTGGCATTTGTCCAACGGTCACCTGGGCAAACTGAGTGATCAGGATTGGAAAAAGCGCACATACAAGGGCAATGATATACAGTTTCATTTCCGGGTCACGTATTCGGAAATAATAATGAATACCCTGGTAAATTATAAAGAAATTCATCAGGATGTATATCAAAAATCCCAACCACCCGATTTCCAGGGCGGAAAGAAGAAAACCACTATCGGGGGGAAAACCGGCCAGGGGGTGATCCGGGTTCATTAATATCCCGGGGGTTCCTGTGGTCATAAGACCACCTCCAATGGGGTGGTCGTGAATATATGGCTGTATATAATGCCTGTTAATATCCCTTACATTCAGCGAGGCATCATTCGATGCATAGAATGTGGATCGTATCCGGTCGATGACAGGATTGTTGATCGGCGCATATAAAATAAAGAGGATCAACATGATAAAGGAGAACAACAAGATCAAAGTGCGGCGGTTTGTGATGGTCATCAGGCTAAAAAGCGCTACCCCGGCGGGAATCATGATCGTAGTGGTTCTTGTCCCGGAAAAAGACATCCCCATGGCAAAAATGAATGTCACCACAAACAGCAATATCTTCTTTCTTCGTGGCTGTGGTCTGAGGGCAAATATGAGGGTTAAAATAGCCATCGACCCGCATAAAACCCCAAAGGTTACCGGATCGGACAGGAAAGAGAACTTTCGCAACAACCCCCCTTGCATATACAATCCGAATTCTTCCGGTTTGCTGAGCAGGTCCCTCATTTCAAAAGGCAATAACCCAAAAAACTGCTGATAACAACCATATAAAGCCGCCAATAGGGCCATGCCCACCCAGAACTTGATATAATTCTTCAATCGCTCCCGGGTATTGATGATTCGGTAGGCGATGATATAGATCAGCATAAAGCCCAAATACCTTCGCATGAAAAACAACCAGCCGCCATTACGACCTGCTTCCGGGTTAAAGAACTCAATCAGTAAAAAGAAAAAGAAGATGATGAGGATAACGGAAATCGGTGTTTTTAATAACCCACCTTGTTCCCGCATGCCATACTGGATCAGGGTGCCTACAAAATGGAGCAATAACAATACTTCGATTCCTGTGCTCACAGGCAAACTGGTTCCCAGTAGCCTGTCGGGAAAAAAGGCAAAAAAGGAAATCACGATCAGGACATAAAAAGCATAGTAGGTTTTCACCAGACACATCCAGGCCACAAAACTGCCAATGCCGCCAACTACCAATAAGAAAGCAAATGACTCCAATCCTTCGGCAAACAGAAAAGCCACCATCACCGTCAACAGGGACATGATGGCAAGGAACATTTTGTTTCTCCTGCCCGCTACTTCTGATGATATGTCCTTAAACAGGTTCATGGATCAGAAAAAGAGGATTTTCAGGAACAGATAGAGCATGACGATGGCCACAAAAAGGATCGAGATGATCTCGGCCAGGTTGTCATTTCTTCCCCCCTGTTCATTGGTTGGCTCAATCATGCGTCAACGGGTTTCTTTTTAAAAATATAGCCCCTTACCAGGCCCCACCCTTTTGTGTAAAATTCCAGGCAATACCGAAAGCTGTTCCAAAAATGAATGCCATAATGCTTTTTCAAAATGAAATGGATAAACACCATTGCCAGGGCCAGGCTGCTAACTACGGCTATACCGGCCCCCATCAATCCATAAGGTGGGATCAGGAGAAAACAAAGCCCCATATTCAAGTCTGCGATTCCCACATTCATTAAGAAATTCAACTTGGGTTTACCGGTTGAATCGAGGGTGATGCCCCCTTGTTTTAAAAATGGCATAAACAGGGTGGACAATAAAACAATCCGCAGGTACGGGATCGTATCGTAGTATTTAGCCCCGCCAAAGACGAACAGCACTTCTTTGGCAAAAACCACCAGGATGAGCAAGGGCACCAGCCCTACGGCCAGGGCCACCCCAACAGCCTTCTCATAAAGATACTTGATCCTGTCGGCATCCCCGACCGTACTTAACTGGGCATTTTTAGGAAATACCAGGTCTGCCATGATCTGCGAGGGCATATCCAGGAAATTCGTGATACGGTCTGCAATGTTTTGCCCTCCCAGCAGGCTTGTGCCATAATAAGAGGTGATCATAAATGGAGGGGAACTCCGGAAAAACAACATGGCACCCACTGTGCCAAAAACAAATTTGCCAAAGGCAAAAATATCCCTGGCCCATTGGTAAACCTGATGGCTAAAGCGCAGCACCAGGTATCCTTTGGTGCGAATGAGAAAATAGAATAAACCAAATAAAATTCCCAGGGAATACAATATGGCCAAGATAGGCAGTGACAGGGAATCGGTCAATTGGTTATATATAAGGATACTCACCAGCACAAAAAGTTGCCGGATGAAATAACCCCAGAAAACGGTATTGAAACGCATGCGGGCCAGCAGTACCCATTCAATATGGGAAAAAGGGATTAGCAGGATCAGGCCGCCAAAAAATATCCATACGATCCTGGAAAAATAAACGGAGTTAAACAGGTTGGCAATGGGTTTATTGAATATCAGCAGCAATAAACCTATTAGCAAGGTGATGACAATATTCCACAATAATGCCGCTGAAATGATGTCCTTTTCCTCCTGCTCCGATCTTTTTTCATTGAGAAATCGAATCACCGCGCTCCGGATCAACCCTGCCCTGGTCATTTCCACAAAGGAAGAGAGGATCAGAAAGATCGACCACTCCCCCATTTCCGTTTTTGGCAGGCGATGTGCCAGCAAAATGGTGTACACAATGCTAAACAGTGGTACAGAAACCTTCTGGAGACCGGTGAAAAACCCGGAATAAAGCCAGTATGATTGTTTCAGTCGTTTCAAGGTCGGAAAATATAACAGTGCAAACTCAGGCTCGCTTTTTAAAATAAACGGTCTTGATGATATCAAAGAAGGCCCCCACACAGGCTATCAGGTCAGCCCAGCGGGAGCGTTTTTCAAAGAAAGCATCTCCCCATTCATAGGGCCAGGTTTTGCCAAAGTACTTCAGGATCTCTTCCTCACTGGGGTCGATCACATATTCAAATGAACCATCCCATTCAATCCGGATAGTCATCATATTGGGATGGGTGCGCTCAAAGATTTTAAAGGCCAGGCTGTTTTTGGGAAAATAATGCTGAAACAATTCTCCCATATCAATATTATTCCGGAAACCCAGTTTTTCCTTGTCAACCAGGTAAAGCTTATGGTCTTTCTCAAGTAGTATCCATCTGTGCGATTCCTTGGGGCAAAGGTATTCCCCGATAAACGATGGAGTTTCGATATACCCTCTCTTTGCCACCCGGAATTGCTCCTGAAGAAAACGATGAGGGTTTTCTACATGTTCGAGCACATGACAGCAAATGACATAATCAAATTCTTTATCCTTAAATGGCAGGTTTTCGCCGTCTGCTTCCATGAATTGCTGATTCCTTAGCACTTTGATGTCAGCACTCCTATGATAGTTGGAATCGGCGAATTTATCAACCACCATGTTTGATCGGGGATGAGGATTATGGCCCCCGCCTACTTCGAGTACTTTCTCAGAAGCGCCGATATTGAGTTTAAACCGGGTTTGGGGATTACGATACTTCATATTTTTTATTTGATCTGTTTATTCTGCGTTTTGACTTTTCAATGAATTTATGGAAACCAATTTCCCCTGCTTCCCATCCGGCCAAACAAACAACCACCTCAATCCGATCTTTGGGGTTAACCGGTAAAACCAAACCGGAACAGCGGCTCCTGCCAGAATGCCCAATGCCAGGATCAGAGGTATATAATCCACATGTAAGAATTTCACCAACAGAATGCGCACAAAACTGGTGGCAAAAACGTGTGAGGCATAGATATAAAGCGAGTATTGCCCAAATTCCCTTAATGGAGGCACCGCATTCAGGTTCTGTAATAAGAAACACAAAATGATCACAAAAAAGCAACCCGTGTAGGCAATGGGCAGGTATAACCAGGGCATGAAGAATTCCACATACTGGTAACCCTTATCGATATCAATATGCGCGATATTGATCGTGAGAAAAAAGTATTGGGCCAGGATAAAAAAGGGCAATACCAGCAAGAGCACATACCAGTGTCCCAATTTTCGGAAAGTTTCCGGCTTAAAAAAGAACTTACTCACCAGGTCACCAGTGGCCATAAAAATGTAATGATGAAAAACATCATTCAGGAAATAAAGTTGTATCCCCGACCGGTAGATATAACCCGACAGAAAGAACAGGGCCAGTCCGATAAGCAATTGGTAATGAATGGTCACCTTGAGTTTTTCTCTGACAAAAGCATATAATATCAACACCAGGAACAACGTATGCAGGTACCAGAATTGGTCCAGGTAACGTGGGGCGTAAAGGATATACAGATAATCCATCCAACCCCGGTTGGCATTTACATAATTGGAAAGAAGTATCTGCATCGTGATCTGTAAAACGGTCCAGATCAGGTACACATAGAGAATGGTTTTAACCTTGGAATTGACAAATGAGGCCAACCCTCTTTTCTGAAGGCTCTTGGAAATAAAGATACCTGCAATGATAAAGAAGAGTGGCATCCGGAAACTAAAGAAAGCGATGTTGGCATGTTCCAGGTAAAGAAAAGGGGCCACGTCCATACCGGCATTTTTGATGCCTTCAAACACATGACGGTATAATACCAGCAGGATGGCGATCCCTTTGGCATAATCCGTCCATCCATATCGGTTCGACGCAGTTTTCATTGGTGGGTGATCTTTAGAAATTGATATTCTCGGTTTGGACCTTGTTTAATACGGTCCCCAGGTTCCGGTCGCCAGACCCGGCAATGACTTTGAAGGATTTGATATCCGCTGAACCAATGGCGTGATCGGCAGAGAACACCGTAATGGCCCCGTCATAAATACCCATCAATTCCTGGGTATCTGCCCTTTCATTCAGGGCAGGTCCTTCCACCAATACCACATCAAATTCTTCCCGCAGGTTATGCAGCAATTGACCAAATTTCTCCAGATTGATGATCTCCGATGGGGTAGCCGAAGTTTGCGGGCATCCAATGGCATACAGGTTATCAAACGAAGTAGCGCAAACCAGGGACTTCACCATTTCCGAAGGGGGCAACTTATTCTCCAGGTCAAGGTCAGTGATATTGTTTGCCGGATGATAGGTTTCCGTAATGGTATTATGGTTCAGGTTCAAATCCAATAAAAGAACCTTCTTCTTACTCAACAGGTAGCTGTAAGCGATGGCCTGTATCAGGGTTGATTTACCTGTGCCAATTTGTGTACTGGTTACCAGGACTATCTTCTTGCCAGACTGCACCACTTCGTGCCTCAGTTTCCGGATATAGTTTTTAAAGAGGTACTCCTTCCGCATTTTTGCCGGGTCCTGCTCATGGGTCATCAGTTCATCAATAAAGGCCTTTTTCAGACTCACGGCATTGACAATACCCAATAGTTTTCCGGGTACCAGTTTTTGAAACTGGCCCGGTGTTTTTACCCTGGCATCAAACAACTCTGTAAAAATGATCAACAAGGAAAGCAGCGACATGGTAACGGCCCCGGCCAATCCGGTTTTCAGGAGCTTATTCTTCGGTACAGGCTCCACCGCAGGCTGGCCTACCAGGGTCTGTTTGAAGTTGGAAGTAGGATCATCCCGCACCAGTCCCTCTGCCTGATTATACCTCTCCCGGAGGGTGGCCAACTGGTCGGTTTCAATTTCCAATTGCTTTTCCAGCGCGCTGATATCAACAATGCTCCCGGGGTTGATATTACTCTTTCCGTTGTAGTACCCAATCCTGGTTTGAAGAATATTGATCGTTGATTTCGCTCCCTCCATCAGCGCTTTTTCCTCATTGACTTTTCCCTGAAGGTCCTGGATCCGTTCCCGTGATTTTGTGGAACTCCCCGAACTGGAACTGGATAGCACACGTATCTGATTATCCAGATCAGCGATTTCTCGCGTGATATCCGGATCAGGGGTAGATAAACGGGAATTGGTTGCCGCAAGATTATCCCTCCTTGTTTTGAGGTTAATAATCGTTTGGGAGGTGGAACTTCCGCCCACCAGTTTCATCATTTCATCCAACTGGCTTTTATATGTCTCATACAAAAACTTATGCTGGTTATACTCTGAAGTGGATGTAGCCAGATCTGATTCCAGCCCGGTCACCGTTTCCATTGCCGTTTTACTCATGGTCACCGGATCAATAGCGCCCTGGCTTACTTTGGCCCGGCGCAACAGGAAATTCAGGGAGTCGATCCGGAGTTGCTGGGTATTGATCAGTGACTGGATATTTGTAGCCGAGGTCTGTGTACGTTCGGAACTCAGGTTCTGGTAATAGTTCAAAAACTCACTTCCGAGGGTATTCACCACAAAGGCGGATAATTCCGCATGCTCGGAAGAGAACACGATATTCAGGTAGTCAGTGCGGGCTACCCGGCTGATAGAGAGTTTTTCGTTCAGGGATTTATAATCATACCCATATACTTTCAGATACTCATAAATATCCTTATCAGCCTCATTGGTAGGACTGATCTGCTCAGATCGGGAGATTTTCCTTCTGACCACTTGTGCCAGTGAATCTGTACGCAGGCGTTTTTCAAGGTTGGCTTTGGCAACCTGGTCTTTGATGGTGCGAAAAGCCCTGGTGGGGTTTTGCAAATCATGTAACAACAACCTATACGAGAGCATCCCAATCACACGGGGTGAACGAAAGGTCTCGATCACGTTGTTAAACTTTGAATCGGCGGTAAACAGGTCAACGGCCGTGGTTCCGTCTGCCAACCGGATCTTTTCTTCAGTGAAACCAGTGGAATACTGTGCCACTGATTGATAACTGTCCTTTTGGTTAAAGACTAGGAAAAACGTTGCAACAGCAGCCAGGAAGGATAAGATCAGGATCAGCCATTTACGCTTTAGCAGCACGCGAAACAGGTACAACAGGTCCATAACGCGAAATAACTTTTTGATTTTCAACAAAAATCTAAAAAATATCCGGTATTTCTAAATACCGGATATAAAAACTCGAAAAATATGTAGGTAAGGGTCTGTTACCTGTTTTTAAGCAATTTGAAGGTTTGTACCGAACGGCCGTTGCTATTGATATTTAGGATATAAACACCTGTTTTCAAGTTAGACAACTCCCCTCCCGAACCAATACGCACCATCTGCAACCCGGCCTGGGTTTTGCCCAAGTCCTTGCGGTACACGAGTTTACCACTCAGGTCAACCATGATAATCGACAATTGGCTGGTTTCTGTCTCCAGATTCAACTGGAGGTTGAGTTCATCCAGGAAGGGGTTCGGAGATACCCTGGCACCTTTCAGGATGGGTTGGTCAGCCACTGTCTGATCCTGTCTGCTGCGCGCGGTGGGGGCTGCTTCTGCTCCATCGGGGGCCACATAACCGGTGGCACCTTCAAGACCATTACTGATTACCGCCTCTCCACTGTTACCATCATCATCGTAAGATTCAATGATAAGCGCGCCAAGGAAGGCCCAGTTGGCAAAGGATTCACCTGTCATACTCAGGGAAATTTCCCCATCCTGGTTTGGCACTACATTCTCAAAGTAAACCGCTTTGTCCTGGTTAAGGTGAGTATTGAGGTAACGTTGTGTACCATTGATGGTATAGATACCACTGAAATCACCTTCCCATGCCGAGCTACCGGTAATTCCTATGCGGTAGTGTTTGGCCTGGTTGAGATTCTTCAGGCGTAAGATACCTGTTTCGTCACCACGTCCTTCAACCCACCAGCTTGTCAGCATCACATTATCGGGGTAGTCTGTACCGGTGGTGGTGCCCACATCAAAGGTTCCACCAAAATTCTGGGTCACTTCAAGGCTGATACCGGTGTTAATACCCTGGCTGTTCAGCAGGTTGTTCTGTATCTGATCCTTAAATGGCGCGATAGTGATATTGTTCCAGGGGCTTGCCTGGGTTTGGTTACCGGTAAAGTTGACGTACACAACACGCTCAGAAATCATAGCGCTTGCGCTATTGCTATATCCACTGTTGATGGCGCCATTTACGGCCCTTACGCGATACTGATAGCGACGGTTGGTCAATACAGAATTATCGGTATAAGATTCCACATTCGAAGCCACGGTGGTCAGCAGGCTGTAAGCCCCGCCTGAAACGCTACGCCAGATCTGGAAGCCGGTTTCATTGAAACTGCGGTCTGACCATTTCAAACGTACCCTTTGTCCTTCTGTTTCTGTAAACAGTCGCAGCGGACGAACCGGTGTGGTAGAGGCATCATATTCCTCCAGCACTACGGCGTTCATGAAGGCAAATTTGGCGGCAGTGGCCTTGGTCACCGTTACCTGGATCATTCCATTGGCATCGGGGGTAAGACCATTCAGTTGGATCAATTTATTGCTGTTATGAGCCGCATTAAAGGTTTTGCTTTGAGCACCTGACACCCAGGTTGCTGTGGCATCAAAGCCAGAGTTATTCGAGCTGAGGATAGCAACATTGTAACGCTTGGCCGTGTTCAGTCCGGTCAACTGGAACTGACGGGCAGAAGTCGTTCCTTCATAAATGGATGACTTCAACACATTATCACTAAATACGCCACTGTTGTTTCCGGTTACCATACCTCCGTTCCATCCTTCTGTCCATCCTTGTACCAATCTCAGTGATACGCCGGTAGTGGCATTATTATCATCCACGAGGTTATTGATGTTCAGGTCAGAGAAGGGATATCCGGAGATATCATTCCAGGGCTGTGCCCCTTCGGCGTTGCCTTTGGTGCCTACAAAGTTCAGGTACCATGAGCGCGTTCCATTATCGGTAACGGCGATATCAAAGGTCCTTTCCACAAAGGCGCCGGAATTATCAGTCACCTTCACTTTCACTCCTTTGAAAATACCCAGGTCATCCGTACCCGGATTGATATTGATCGTTCCGGTTCCATTAGCCCCAGCCGTAAAGGAAGCAAAGGCGGGCAGGTTGGTCACAGTCATAGTCATCACATCTCCCAAGTCGTCTGTGGCTGTAAGATTCAGGACATTATTAGTTCCTGATTTTACAAACTGGTTTGACAGGTTAGCCAGAACCGGCGCTTTGTTTCCGGTGGTAACATTAACGGAAGATGTCAGACCGGAAGTGCCATATCCATTTACTGCTTCAATTTTATAATAATAAGTCGTGCTGCTGAGAACGCTGCCATCCACATAAGAGGTGGTATTGGCATTGTCAGCACCGGGGTTCAGCATGGTGTAGGTGCCATTTTCAGAAGTAGAGCGGTACACCAGGTAACGCGCTTCATTGTAGGCCACATCATTCCACTGCAATTTCACTGTGCCATCGGGCTGGTTCTGCGCACTCAGGTTGGTTGGCAGTACCGGCGCGGTACCATCATCAAACACTTGTTCCAGGATCAGCCCGTTGAGGTAACCAACCGGAGCTCCGGGGGCCTTGCTCATGGTTACTGTGATGTATCCATTCGCATCCGGGTTCAATCCGGTAAATACGGCCAGGTTTTGGTTATTGTTCTGCACATTCAGGCTTCTTGAATCAGATCCGATGGTATAAACCGTGCTGCCATTATCGGCTACACCGGTCCAACGGCTGCTACCCATGATCCGCAGGTTGTATTTGTATCCGCTCGGCAATCCGGCCAGACGGAATTGTACTGTTTCAGGGGCGCCAAAGATGCCAAAGAAATAATAGTCGCGAATAACATCATCCGGCACGATGCCACTGTTATTGCCTGTTGTGGCACCTTCGTACCAACTGTTCCAGGGGGCATCGAGGATGGAGAAGGTCACAGGACCGGTCTGACCGGCTTCATTGGTCAATGTTGCCGGAGCCGTGCTGCTCACATTATTCCACGGAGAGGCGGCGGCCTGGAATCCGGGGTTAAGCATATTGATATAGTAAACGGCGCCTCCGGGATCCTTATCTGTAACGGTGATCACAAGGCTTTGTGTGCCCGAGCCACCATTTCCATCATTTACTTTCAAGTTTACATTGTACACACCCGCCGCGGCATAACCGGGGCTTACGGTCAACGTTGCCTGACCATTGCCCAGGTCGGTCAACTGTACAAATGATGGCAACCCTGTTCCATCCCATACCAGGCTGCCATTGCCATCCTGGTCATTGGCTGTCAGGTTACGCACCTGTACACTGCCCTCATCCAGGGTCACATTCGTCACGGCATTGATCGTGGGTACATAGTTGCTGTTTACCGTTACCGTAAAGTCGGCTGTATCCTTTCCGCCTTGTACATCTGTTACAATCACCCGGATCGGATAGCTGCCCAGATCGCTCAGGGCCGCGTTAAAGGTGATCGTTCCGGT
>JAYRZH010000066.1:0-17406 GCA_041916555.1 Chitinophagaceae bacterium
AAAAGCCCGTGAATCGGAACTCAACCTGGGTCTTGACCTTCAGGGTGGTATCAACGTGACCATGGAAGTGGAATTGGTTGGGTTGCTGAAATCCATGGCCAATAATTCCAAGGATCCCAACTTCCTGAAAGCATTGGAGAATGCCAATGCCCGCAAAGCCAATAGCAACGCGGATTTCATCACCCTCTTTGATGAAGAGTACAAGAAGCTGGCTCCCAACGCGCGTTTAGCTTCCTTGTTTGCCTCCAATAACCAGGGGCGCATCAAGGTGAATGATGGCAATGACAAAGTTCTTTCTGAAATCCGCAATGAAGCCAAAGAAGCGATCAATCGTACCTACCGTATTCTTCGCAGCCGTATCGACCAGTTTGGTGTGGCCCAGCCCAATATCAATCTGGAAGAAGCAAAAGGTATCATTACCGTGGAACTTCCTGGTATTGATGATGAAGAACGCGTACGCAAATACCTGCAGGCTTCTGCCAACCTCCAGTTCTGGGAAGTTTACAAACCCGAAGAACTGAACAACGGTCTTATTGCTGCCCAGACAGCTTACGATAACGCCATCAAAGGAATCAAAACGGAAGACTCCACGGGTAAAGTTGATACCAGTGGCGCTCAGAAAACCCTGGCCGAACAGTTGCAAAACCAGTCCGCCGGATCCGGAACCAATACCGCCCAGCAAGGCGCTAAAACTTTGTTTGACCTTTCGAATACCGGTAGCGGATGGATTGGCGCCCCCAATGAACCCGGGGCCATTGGTTCTGTAGCCATCAATGATACCGGACGTTTTCGTGCTGTGCTGGAGAACGAGATTTTCCGCAACAAAATCCCGGGTGATGCCCGCTTTGTTTATGGACTTGCCCCCCGTTTGGATAATGGCCGCACCAGCGACCGTCTTCCTCTCTGGGTACTGAAAACCTATGGCCGTGACCAGGCCCCCATTGAAGGCGATGTGGTAACCGATGCACGTCCCGATTTCAACCCAACCACCAACCAGCCGATCGTATCCATGTCCATGAATAATATCGGGGCACGTGACTGGGCCAAACTGACCAAGAAAAGCCATGAAGGGCAAATTCCCATTGCCATCGTGCTTGATGATATCGTTTATTCCGCACCTATCGCCAGCGAAGAAATCTCCGGTGGTAATTCACAGATCACTGGTCGTTTCAACGTGGAAGAAGCAACTGACCTGGCAAACATCCTGAAAGCCGGTAAACTCCCCGCTCCTGCCAAGATCGTCCAGGAACAGGTGGTTGGACCCACCCTTGGCGAAGATGCCATTCACGGTGGACGTAATGCCTTTATCATATCCTTCATCGTGATCTTTGTCCTGATGCTGGTATATTATAACACGGCTGGCTGGATCGCTAATATCGCCCTTATCCTGAACCTGCTCTTTACCATTGGTGTGCTGGCTGCCCTGGGCGCCACACTTACCGCTCCTGGTATCGCCGGTCTGGTTCTTACCATCGGTATGGCGGTGGACACCAACGTAATTATTTATGAACGTATCAAGGAGGAACTGACAAAAGGGAAAGCCTACCTGCCGGCCATTTCGGAAGGTTACCGCCGATCCCTGCCCCCCGTTCTGGATGCGCATATCACCACCCTGCTCACGGCCATCATCCTGTTCTATTTTGGATTAGGCCCCGTGAAGGGTTTTGCCACCACACAGATCCTGGGTATAATTCTCTCCTTGTTCTGTGGTATCCTGGTAAGCCGCTGGGTATCGGATATGTTTACCAATAGAAAACGCCACCTCGAGTATTTCACCGGCGTTTCCCGTCGCATTTTCAAACATGCGGCGATCAAGTTCATCGAATACCGCAAGATCGCTTATGGTATCTCTGTAGTGGTATTGCTGCTGGGCGTTGGCTCTATTTTCAACGGGTTCCACCAGGGTGTGGAATTCAGCGGTGGACGCAGCTACCAGGTTCGTTTTGACCAGAGCATCACCTCCAAAATTGAAAACATTCGGAAAGACCTTGAAGTGGCCTTTGGTGAAAACCCGGTGATCAAAACCCTGGGTGGTAACAATCAGGTAGATATCACCACTTCATACATGATCAAGGATACACGCCCCGGTGTGGACTCCATGGTTACCCGGAAATTGTATGAAGGGTTGAAAAACTACCTGCCAGCCGATCTCAGCTTTGAGAAGTTTAATACCAACAAACAATATAAACTTGGTTCCAAAACCGTATTGCCAACGATATCCGATGACTTGAAAACTGGGGCTATTTGGGCCACCTTCTGGTCACTGCTGGTAATCGCGCTTTATATCTTTATCCGTTTCCGCGACTGGAGATATTCCATGGGTACGATCATCGCCCTGTTGCACGACGTACTGGTTATCCTGGCCGTGTTCTCCTTCCTGAAAGGTATCGTGCCCTTCCCGCTGGAGATCGACCAGCACTTTATCGCGGCGGTCCTTACAGTGATCGGCTTCTCGATGAATGATACCGTGATCGTGTTTGACCGTATCCGGGAAGACAGCCGGTTAATGCCACATGCGCCCCGCGCACAGATCATCAACCGCGCCATCAATGAAACCCTGAGCCGTACGGTAATGACCTCTCTCACCGTATTCCTGGTAATCCTGATCCTCTTCCTGGTAGGAGGTGAAGTAACCCGCGGTTTCGCCTTCGCGATGCTGATCGGTATTGTTACCGGTACTTACTCATCCATCTTTGTGGCTGCCCCCATCTTGGTTGACCTGGGAGGAAGCAAGCCGCTGGGTGGTAGTGAAACCGTGAAGAAATAAGAAGTCAATTATAGAAATAAGGAGGCCGCAGTGAATACAATTTCGCTGCGGCCTCTGTCTTTTATAGATTAAGTTGAATTAAACGGCAAAACTTGTCCCGCAACCACAGGTACTGCTGGCATTGGGGTTTTTAAACGTAAAGCCACGGTTTCCCAATCCGTCCTGCCAGTCTATCTCCATACCATACAAATAGATCTCATGGGCCTTCTTCATCACACAGGGGATACCTTCCACCTGGAAGGCATGGTCTTCGGCCTCGGGTTGGTCAAAACCCAGGACATAGGTCATACCTGAACAGCCTCCCCCTTTCACTCCTATCCGGAGAACCTGGGAGGCGTCAAAATCCGGGGCCAGCATCAGTTTTTTCAATTCTGCCAGGGCGCCCTGGGTAAAGCTAACGGGGTTGAGCGTACTTGTTTCCATATAATAAATACAAAGTTATAGCCTCCCTGTTTATTTTTGTTGTTAAAATCTATCGCATGGACATGAATGTACTAAGCCTGATGATCTCGATTATCTCCCTGGTGATCGCCGCTTTTACCTTTGTTTTATGGACCAAAGAAAGAAATAAACCCGTAAAAGCCACAGCCCCGGCGGCGGAATCAACCCGGCCCCTGCAGCTCCAGGCCTATGAAAGACTGGTACTGCTTACCGAGAGGATAGCGCTGCCAAACCTGGTCAGCCGTGCTAATCAGTCTGGCCTGGGATCGGCCCGGGAAATGCAGATCCTGTTGCTCGAAAGCATCAAGCAGGAGTTTGAATACAATGCCTCCCAGCAGATCTATGTAAGCCCTGTGGCCTGGGAAGCGGTCAAAAACCTGAAGGAGCAGAATATGCTGATCATAAACCAGGTGGGGGCCATGATGCAGGAAGGAGCCACCGGATTGGACCTGAACAAGGCCCTCCTCGATTTTTCGGTTAAACAGGAAAAGGCCCCGCTTCATACCATTGTCCTTGAAGCCATCAATTATGAGGTCCGGAAATTGGTGAAGTAAAGCAGGTGGATACCCAACGAAAATCATTTTCCGTACCCGGCCTTTCGAATACTTTAGCCTGTTATTATTACCCTCAATCCCGATTTTATGGAAGAAAATAAAAGGTTCACCGATTCTGGCATTGAAATCAAACCCCTCTATACTTCCGCCGATGGCGCTACCCCGGTAGCCCAGGAAACACCTGGTTCCTTCCCTTTTACAAGAGGTGTACAGGCCGATATGTACCGGGGGAAACTTTGGACCATGCGGCAATACGCCGGGTTCTCCACCGCTGAAGAAAGTAATAAACGATACCATTACCTGCTTTCGCAGGGTGTTATGGGTTTGAGTGTAGCTTTTGACCTTCCCACCCAGATCGGATACGATAGCGACCATGCCCTGGCTGATGGAGAAGTGGGAAAAGTGGGTGTGGCCATTGACAGCATTGAGGACATGCAGGCCCTGTTCAAAGGGATCAAGTTGGAAGATGTATCCACCTCTATGACCATAAACGCCACCGGGTTTATTCTCCTGAGCCTTTATGTGGCCCTGGCCAAACAACAAGGTGCCGATCTGAAAAAGATTGCCGGTACAATACAAAACGATATCCTGAAGGAATACGCCGCCAGGGGTACTTATATTTATCCGCCCAAACCATCGATGCGGGTGATCACCGATATTTTTGAATGGTGTAGCCGCGAGCTGCCAAAATGGAATACAATTTCCATATCGGGGTACCATATCCGCGAAGCCGGCAGTACAGCGGTGCAGGAGATCGCCTTTACACTGGGCAACGGTAAAGCGTATGTAACCGCCGCCCTGGAAAAAGGACTTGACATCAATGTATTTGGCAAAAGACTCTCTTTCTTCTTTAATTCCCACAACAACCTCTTTGAAGAAGTGGCCAAGTTCAGGGCCGCCAGAAGAATGTGGGCGAAAATGATGAAAGACCTGGGGGCTACTGACCCCAAGGCCATGATGCTTCGTTTCCATACCCAAACCGGTGGAAGCACCCTGACCGCCCAGCAACCGCTGAATAATATTTCCCGGGTCACCATTCAAACCCTGGCCGCTGTTTTAGGCGGAACCCAGAGCCTGCACACCAATGGGTTTGATGAGGCCCTGAGCCTGCCCACCCAGGAAGCTGCCCGTATCGCCCTGCGTACCCAGCAGATCGTTGCTTATGAAAGCGGGGTGGTTGATACGGTTGACCCGCTTGCCGGAAGTTATTATGTGGAATCCCTCACCCAGGAAATTGAGGAAGCCGCCTGGAAACTGATGGAGAAGATCGATGCCATGGGCGGCAGTGTTTCGGCAATCGAACAAGGATTTATTCAGGAAGAGATCGCAAAAAGTGCCTATGCCTACCAACGGCAGATTGAAGAAAATGAAAAAGTGATTGTAGGCGTTAACAAATTTGAATCCGGCGAAGCTGATCATATTCCCATTTTGAAAATTGATGACAGCATCCAAAAACAACAGGTAGCCAAACTGACGGCCTTTAAAAACGACCGGGACAAAGCCAAGGTTGACCAATGCCTGCAAAACCTGAACGATAAAGCCGTGAGTGGTGAAAATCTACTTCCCGTAGTGATTGAGGCGGTTGAAAACAAGTGCACCCTGGGTGAAGTAGCCGATGAATTGCGCGGCGTGTTTGGCGAATACAGGTAATAAATAATTCCTAACTTAGGCAATGCGCTTGCTTGCCTGTCTTTTCATTTTACTGCCGGGATTTTCCCTGTCCCAGTCCCTGGAACTTAAGTCCCAGTATTCCCGTATCAGGGTACATATCCAGTATAAGGATTCGCTCTCTTATGCCGTTGAGGTAGATGGTTCTACTGTGCTTTCCACTTCCCCGGTGGATATGATCATCGATGGAACCTCGCTCGGAAAGAAAGCAAGGCTTAGGAAAAAAGTATATTTCGAAGTTCGTGATACGATCCACTCCCCTGTTCCCGAAAAAAGAGCCCTGATCCCCGATCGGTATAACGCCTTGGAACTGCAGTTTGCCAATGGCTTTAGCCTGCAGTTCAGGGCCTATGATGATGGGGTGGCCTACCGCTTTTTGTTAAACGGGAAAGACAGTGTAACCATTCAAAATGAACAATCTGTTTACCGATTCCCAACAAACCCTGTTGTTTATTATCCCAGGGTTGTCAAACGCGAGAACGCCGATATTTTTCATATCAGTTTTGAAGAGCCTTACCTGATCCGTCCTTTGGACAGCATATCAAAAGAGGAACTTGCTTTTAGCCCGATCCTTATCCGGTCATCAAAGGGGCCATCCCTGCTGTTGACAGAATCCGACCTGGAGGATTATCCAGGTATGTTTTTTTCAAAAGCAGACGGAGAAGGATTGAAAGGGGTATTTGCCCCTTATCCCCTTGAAGAAGCAATGACATCCGGTGAATTTCCCCAGGCCATTGTTACCCGGCGGGCGGGGTTTATCGCCCGCACGGCCGGACGCCGATCATTCCCCTGGCGGGTGATGGTGATCGCGCGTGAGGATAAAGAATTGCCGGTAAATGATCTAGTGTATCGACTTGCCTCCCCCAATCGGATTGGGGATCCCTCCTGGATCAAACCCGGTCAGGGTACCGATGAATGGATCATAGGCATCAATTTATTCAATGTGCCATTTAAATCGGGTATTAATACCGCTACTTATAAATACTATATTGACTTTGCCAGGCGATTTGGGTTTGAACGCATCATGATGGATGCCGGCTGGAGCGATTACCAGGATCTTTTTAAGATCAATCCCAACCTGGATATGAAAGAGATCAGTAACTATGCCCGGGAAAAGGGAATCGGGCTAAGCATGTGGACCCTGGCTTCCACGCTCGATCGTCAACTGGAGCCTGCCTTGGCCCAGTTCAGGCAATGGGGAGTGGATTTTATCATGACTGATTTTATGGACAGGGACGACCAGCCCATGGTCAGATTTTACCACCGGATTGCCGAAGCCTGTGCCAGACAAAAGATCATGGTCATGTTTCATGGAGCTTTTAAACCAGCCGGTTTTAACCGCAGTTACCCCAATGCGGTAACCCGCGAAGGGGTTTTGGGGTCAGAATACAATATCTGGAGTGAGAAGGCCATGCCGAATCATAACCTCCTCCTTCCTTTTATCCGCATGGTATCCGGGCCTATGGACTATGAACCCGGCATACTGGACAATGCCACCAGAGAGACATTCAGGCCAATCGGGAATAAAGTGATGGCTCCCGGTACACGGTGTCACCAACTGGCTATGTTCGTAGTGTATGAAAGCCCCATCCAAATTTTTTCGGGCAATCCATCCACCGGATGGCAGGAACCCGATTTTATGGAATTGATGGGTAGCATCCCAACCACCTGGGATGAGACCAGGATCCTCGATGCGCGATTGGGTGAGTACATTATTACGGCACGAAGAAAAGGAAAAGACTGGTTTATAGCTGGTATGTGTGATTGGACGGCCCGTGATATTTCCCTTGACCTTGACTTTTTAGAATCCGTCGGATACAAGGCCACCCTTTGCACTGATGGAATCAATGCCGACAGATACCCCTCCGATTACCTTTACAAGCGGTATGATTGGTCCAAGTCGGAAAAATTATCTTTACACCTGGCTCCCGGCGGGGGATTCCTGATCCGATTACAAGCCACTGGTTCAAACTGAAGTTTATGAAAAAGATCTTACTCCCTTTTCTTGGCCTGCTAAGTATTCTATCCACAGAGGCCCAGCAACCCTCCTTTATCAGCGACAGCCTGGATGCCTATGTGCAAAGGGGGTTGAAAGAATGGGACCTTCCGGGTCTGGCCATTGTAATTGTCAAGGATGGCAAAGTGGTTGTTATGAAAGGGTATGGAGAAAGGGATATCCAAACCCATCAGCCTGTGAATGAACATACCCAGTTCATGATCGCCAGCAATACCAAATTGTTTACCGGTGTTGCCCTTGCCAATCTGGCCTTGGAGAAGAAAATATCGCTGGATGACAAGATCACCAAATATTACCCCTGGTACCGCTTGTATGATACCCTGGCTTCCGAATCGGTGACCATCCGCGATATGCTTTGCCACCGGCTTGGTACCAAGACCTTTCAGGGGGATTTCACCTTCTGGAACAGCCTGCTGACCAGGGAGGAAATTATGAGGAGGATGGGCTTGTTAAAACCCATTGGTCTGTTCCGTCAGGATTACGGGTATTGCAACAGTTGCTTCTTAACCGCCGGCCAGGTTATTCCGGTAGTGACCGGGCAATCCTGGGAAGCCTATGTACAGGAGAAATTGTTAAACCCGCTGGGCATGACCCGATCCACCACCATTTCAAATGGCATGGAGGGCCGCGATAATGTATCCAGGCCCTATACCACCAGTTTTTCCTCCGGTTTGAAAAGGGTTCCTTATGACCAGTGGGATAACCTGGGCCCGGCAGCCAGTATTGTAAGCACAGTATCTGACCTCTCGCATTGGTTGCAGTTTCAATTGGACAGTGGCCGATACCAGGGCCGGCAAATCATGTCCTTCAAGGTACTCCAATCTACAAGGGATATCAATATCATCACCGGCAGCCGGAAGTCATCCGCCTTTCCCATTCATTTCAGGGGATATGGCCTCGGGGTGTTTGCCGCTGATTATAATGGCCGGCAGATTTACTGGCATACCGGTGGCGCAGCTGGAATGGTGAGCAATGTTTGTTTTGTACCCGAGGAAAACCTGGGAATCGCCATCCTGACCAATAACGACAACCAGTCGTTTTTTGAAGCGCTTCGGTATCAGGTGCTTGATGCCTACCTGGGTGTTCCTTATGTGAACCGGAGCCAGCAGTTCCTGACAGGCGCCCTCCAGGGAAACAAAGAGCAGCTTGACCAGATCGCTAAATGGCGGGCACGGGTAAAAGGCGCTAAGCCAGCCCTGGCATTAAAAGAATATACCGGGGAATATGTACATCCCTTGTACGGTAAACTACAAATCCGTGAAACCCGCGACGGATTAAGTCTTGACCTTCGCAGCCATGCGGATTTGAAAGCCACCCTGCGGTATATGGACAACGGGGAATGGCTGATGGAATACGAGAACATCGAATATGGGATATTCGCGATACCTTTTCATATTGAAAATAACAAGGTGGTATCTGTGGAAATCAGGGCCAATGAATTTGTAGAATACGACCCCTATCTTTTCAGAAAACTGAACCCCTGATAAAGCCAAAAGCTAATAGCCGTTGGCTATTAGCTTTTAGATGGTGGGAAGGGGGGAACCCTAAATCCACTTGGCCAGGTAATCGTTGAACTCGTGCCTTAGGCCATTCATGACGCGTTCGAAATCTTCGTACTTTTCCTTAAGCACCTTTTTTTCTTCAACTAAGGGTTCACTTACGTGACCGGCATGGTGCAGGACGTCGTGGCTGACTTCATCGGCAAAGTGGTTCATTTCGTGCTTAAGCTCGTCGATATTGTTTCGCTGCACGATGAACTGATTCTGGAAGTGTTCTATGCCCTGGCGTGCTTCAAAGGTTGTGTTTTTGGTTGCGACCTCCGTCAACCTGTTTTGCAAGGTGCGGATTTCGTCTTTATAGAATTCAAGGCTTTTCAGCCATACTGTATGATCGCTGCTGATACGGGTTATGCTGGAGTAGGTCATACCGGCTAATTTTAATTAAAAATATACTCCCTACCCGGCTATTCCGATGAGGATAGTCAAAGAAATGGTTGATTGTTTTCAATCATCGCATGATATTCACACAGGCTGTTTTTCGGCCAGATCAGGCCTTGGAAACCTCTTTCGCCCAGCCGTCTTTAAGGGTCACAGTCCTGTTAAAGACGGGTTTATCTGAAGTTGAATCTTTGTCAAGGCAATAGTATCCTTTACGCAGAAATTGAAAGCGGTCATTCAATCCGGCGGTGGCCAGCGATGGTTCAGCATATCCGGTTACCACCTTTAGTGAATCGGGGTTGAGGTAATCTTTAAAATCGCCTTCCTCGTCGGTAGGATCTTCTACCCGGAACAAGCGGTCATATTCCCGTACTTCCACGGCAATGGCCTCGGCCGCATTCACCCAATGCAGGGTGCCCTTGACTTTTACCCCGCTGGTATCGGCGCCACTTCGGCTTTCTGGTAAGTAGGTACAATGCAATTCACGGATCGTTCCATCGGCAGATTTGACCACTTCGTCGCACCGGATGATATAGGCCCCTTTTAGGCGCACCATTTGACCGGGCGCCAGGCGAAAATATTTTTTGGGTGGCGCTTCCATGAAGTCTTCCCGTTCAATAAGAATTTCTTTTCCAAACCTGACCTCCCGGTCTCCGGTGGCAGGATCTTCCGGGTTATTTTCAATCAACAGGGTCTCGGCGCCAATTGATTCGGGCCAGTTGGTAATGACCACCTTTACCGGATCAAAAACCACCATGCGGCGGAGGGCGATCTTATTCAGGTGTTCCCTGACGCAAAATTCCAGTACCCCTACATCCACCAGGTTATCCCTTTTGGCGATCCCGATACGGTCACAGAAATCACGGATACTTTCGGGTGTGTAGCCACGGCGTCGCAACCCACTAATGGTTGGCATCCGGGGATCATCCCATCCGCTGACATATTTTTCATTGACAAGTTGCAATAATTTTCGTTTACTCGTCACCGTATAGTTGGTATTACGACGGGCAAATTCATATTGATGCGAAGGGTATATGCCCAGGTTTTCAATAAGCCAGTCATAGAGTTCGCGGTGGGGCACGAATTCCATGGTGCATATAGAGTGGGTCACTTCTTCAATACTATCACTTTGACCGTGGGCAAAATCATACATCGGGTAGATGCACCATTCATCCCCGGTACGGTGGTGGTGCGCGTGTTTGATCCGGTACAGTACCGGGTCGCGCATCAACATATTGATATGGGCCATGTCGATCTTTGCCCGAAGGGTGCGGCTCCCGTCGGGGAATTCACCGGCTTTCATCCGGGCAAACAAGTCAAGGTTTTCTTCCAGGGGGCGGTCACGCCAGGGACTGTTCTTCCCGGGCTCGGTTGGGGTGCCTTTCATGGCGGCCATCTCTTCACTGGTGCTGTCGTCCACATAAGCCAGACCCTTTCGGATCAACTGCAGGGCATATTCATACAGGGAGCCAAAATAATCACTTGCGTAGCGCTCATTCTCCCACGTAAAACCCAGCCATCGAACATCTTCCTTGATGCTATCTACATACTCGGTTTCTTCCGTGGTGGGGTTGGTATCATCAAAACGCAGGTTGGTATAACCCGGGTATTTTTGGGTCAGGCCAAAATTGAGGCAGATACTGCTGGCATGCCCGATATGGAGGTAACCATTGGGCTCCGGAGGGAAGCGGGTGATGATCCGGGTGTATTTCCCGCTTTTCAGGTCATTCTCAATGATCTCTTCGATGAAATTCAGGCTTTTTTCATCCTTTTTGACTTCTTCGCTCATAGGTCTACAAATATACGAAACAGCCCTCTCCTTTCCCAAATACCGCCCCCCGGGTATTGCCTAACCTCCGGGTTATTGGTAGTTTTACAGCAAATAAACCACACATGAAACTCAAACTCCTCCTGCTCCTGGCCATCCCCTTTGTTTTGGGTACCTCCTTTGTAAAACCCAAAAATGGCAAACTGACCATCACTTACACCACCGTTGGCACCAATGAAGGGTATTCCTATATCTCCAAAATGAACGTATATGTGGACGGGGCCTGGATAGCCACCGGTCCTGAAAAAGACCAGCAGGAAAAGAACAGTTTCACAATTTCGGTTCCCCAGGGTTCCCACCAGTTCAAGTGTATCCTTTTGGCCAACTACCAGGGTACCTGGGAGGAAAGGACTGTGGACAACAACTACAGTTTTGACTGGAAATACGAAGGCAACCTGGAATTCAAGAAAAAAAACACCCTGGAACTGGAGTTCAATATCACGGATAATAAGGTGGTGGTGAAGTGATTTGTATATTCGTCCTATGATCACCTACAATCCTAAGGACTGGTTCACCTTTATATTTCGCCTACATAAATCGGATACCATCCGAAAGCTGTTTCCCATGATCGTGGCCATGGCCATTTACAGTTGGGTCATCGCTTATCTAGAGTTGGTGTATTGGGACCTTTCCAAGGACAGTTATGTAAAAAACCTCACCCTGCTGCACAACTTGCTGGGGTTTGTGCTTTCCCTGTTACTGGTATTTCGCACCAATACGGCGTATGACCGATGGTGGGAGGGCCGAAAGCAATGGGGAAGCCTGGTTAACAACAGCCGAAACCTGGCGATCAAGATCCGGAGTTTCCTGCCCGAGGATAAAGGCACCCTCCAGTATTTTCATAAAACCATTTCTCTATACGCTTCCAGTCTGGCCCACCACCTGTACACGGAAAAAACCCGCCTGGCCCTTGATGAAAAGGAACATCCGGAATGGGGGTCCATTGATGTTTCCAAACATGTGCCAAACCAGGTAGCCTTGCTCATGCACCAGCGGATTACACGCTTGTACAAAGAACAAAAAATCACCGGTGATCAACTGATCGTGTTAACGGAAGAACTCCGCTCCTTTACAGATATCTGTGGCGCCTGTGAACGGATTCGCAATACCCCTATCCCCTACTCCTACAGCGTTTTCCTGAAAAAATTCATTTTCTTTTACATCATGACCCTGCCCTTCGGGTATGTATTCAGCCTGGGATATTATGTGATCCCCGTGGTGGCTTTTGTTTTCTATGTCCTGGCCAGCCTGGAATTGATTGCAGAAGAAATTGAGGACCCCTTTGGCCGCGATGCCAATGACCTGCCCACAGAAAAGATCGCTGCTAATATCAAGATGCATACCGGGGAAATACTTTTGGTTTAAATTATAAGGCGCTCTAAGAAGTTTGATTTTCATCCTCCTATTCTTAACAGAGGGGGCGGGCATAATTTTGTATATTTAGAAAAAAATCTCTTGGTATGATTAGGCTTTTATCCTCTTTTTGCCTGGTAATTTTCATGACCTCCTGTTCCGGTCCTGACGTTAAAGAGAAAGCCAAAGAAGCGATAAATAAAACGGGTGAAACCGTGGGCAAAGGGGCTTCCGAATTTTTTGACGGGGTAGCCGATGGTGTATCCGAAAGATTTAACTGCCATGTTCAGATCGATAGCTCGCTGGTAAAAAAGGGCCTGGAAATGGGGAAGATCAGGGTCACCGGCAGCGATTCGGGTTCGGCCCATATTTTGAGCATCTATTTTGTTTTCAATGAGAATATGGATCAGCCGGTTTCCATTAAATTGCTTGATGAAGAAAAGAAAGAATATGGCAGAATAAAGGGAATGATTTCTGGCAAAAAAGGGGAAGCCCGGTTTGTGGATTTTGTGTTTGACCCTAAAACAGCCATTGAAACCAATAGCCTGTTTCAAATTCAATAACGAAAATTTATACTTACACTCCCATGGCCCAATCCAAGCAAGCCGCTATTGGCTTTATATTCGTTACCCTGCTGATTGATGTTACTGGATTTGGGATCATCATTCCTGTTATTCCGGAACTGATCTCGCACATGTTGAACATCCCCGTCAACGAAGCCAGTTCATACGGCGGATGGCTAACCGCTGCCTATGCGGTTATGCAGTTCATTTTTGCTCCCGCCCTGGGGAACCTGAGTGATAAATATGGACGAAGACCCGTTCTACTGTTCTCCCTGTTTGGATTTGGAGTCGATTACCTGGTCACCGCGCTTGCCCCCTCCTTTGGCTGGTTATTCCTGGGCCGGGTTTTTGCCGGTATTACCGGGGCGAGTTTCTCTACTGCCTCAGCGTATATTGCGGATATAAGTACCCCGGAAACCAGGGCCAAGAATTTTGGAATGATCGGCGCCGCGTTTGGTCTTGGGTTTATTCTTGGACCCATGCTCGGTGGCCTTTTGGGTGAATTGGGAACAAGGGTACCCTTCTATGCGGCAGCCGGCCTGGCACTGATCAACTGGCTATATGGATATTTTGTCTTGCCCGAATCTTTGCCATTGGAGAAGAGAAGGGAATTTGACTGGCGTACGATCATCCCTGGTGTTTCCCTGCTTAAATTGAAGAAATACCCGGCCATCTTTGGACTCTTCCTCTCATTCTTCTTTATATATCTCGCGGCACATGCCGTTCAAAGCAACTGGAGTTTTTATACCATCCATGTATTTCACTGGAGTGAAGGCATGGTGGGTATTTCCCTGGCGGTGGTTGGCGCCCTGGTTGGAGTGGTACAGGGCCTGCTGATCCGCTTTATCAACCCCAAACTCGGAAATGAAAGAAGCGTGTATTTTGGACTTATCCTTTATACTATCGGACTATTGCTGTTTGGATTGGCCTCCCAGGGATGGATGCTTTTTGTGTTCCTGATCCCCTATTGTATGGGGGGTATTGCCGGTCCAGCTATCCAGGCTATCATGGCTACCCATGTACCATCCAATGAACAAGGGGAATTACAGGGTTCTCTCACCAGCTTGATGAGCGTCACCAGTGTGATAGGGCCCCTGCTAATGACCACCTTGTTTACCGTGTTTACCCAGGCTAAAGGGGCCATGCATATTCCCGGCATGCCGTTTTTTGTGGGAGCCCTGTTCATGCTTATCAGCGCCGTGTTGGCCTGGTGGGTATTGCGAAAAGACCATAAGAAGCCTGTAGAAACTCCCGCCTAATCAATTATTGCTTGGGCTTCCAGGTATCATTGAGCAAAGCTGTGGAAGATTCAAGTACACAGGAAACGATCCGCTGAAAGGTATCCTGCTCTTCCGGCCCCAGGTTCACGATCTTTTCTTTATTATCCTTGGTGGTGAATTTAAGACTGATCACTTTCTTTGTGGCCAGGTTTTTTAATGTCGCCGGTTGGTTTTCCTGGTTTTTGAAGATGATATGAAAATAACCCTGGCAATTCTCCGCGCCACCGTTTCTGAATATATTCTTTTGCTTCCCTCCTTCGAAAATGGCCTGAACCCGGGCATATTCATCAAAACAAAATCCGGATCCTTCCAGCACAAAGAAAAAATCCAGTTCCCGTTTATCCACTTCCCCGGAAATCATGAACCGGTCGCTACCTCCTCCCATTTTCTTAAAACCAGTGGAAAGCCTTGTCTCCTGGTTCAAAGGGTCTTTGACATCTTTAAGGTCACATTCCTGGGTAAAAGCTACCCCAAACAGGAAGAGGAAAAAAGAAAGGAAAAGGGTCTTTTTCATAGGTTAAAAATAATCATTCCGTCCAGACCCTGCTGTTAAAATTAGGTTCAGCGGCGAAGGTATTTGCCTTTCAGCAACTTGTCCATCACTTCCTCCTTCAGGTTCCGGCTGATGGGTATATAATGTTCCCCCATCCGCACATCATTTCCCTCAATCGAATCGATTCGGGTGGCAGATACGATATAGGATTTGTGAACTTTGATAAACCGGTCTGCAGGCAGGTATTCTTCTACCGACCGAAAGGTGACGTAGGTAATGTACTTGCGGGTGTTGGTATGTATGGTTACATAATTCTGAAGGGCTTCAACAAAAAGAACCTCGTCGTAGGCAATACGCACCAGTTTATTATCCGCCTTGATAAAAAAATGATCATTAGCGCTGACTGGCTTTGCCTGGTTTGTACTCCGGAGTTCATGCATATCCCGGGCCCGAAAAACCGCCTTTAAGAACCTCTCCGACCCAATGGGTTTCACCAGGTAATCCACCGCCTCCAGCTCAAATCCTTCCACGGCATACTCGGAATAGGCTGTGGTGAAAATGGTAAGAGGCGGGTTTTTCAAAGTACGAAGGAGATCAAGTCCTGATAATTTGGGCATCTGGATATCCAGAAAAATCAAGTCAATCGATTGGCTCCGGATCGCTTCCAGGGCTTTTACCGGATTATCAAATTCACCCGCCAGCTCCAGAAAATCAACCTCCGAGATATACTCTATTAGCCCCTTGCGGGCCAGGGGCTCATCATCAATGACCAGGCAACGAAGCCGGGCACCGGCAGGTGCGTTCACATCTTTATGCATGTTATTGATGGTTGGTTTGATTATGAACAGGAAGTTGAAGCCTTACCTTAAATATTCCATTCTGCCGGGAAATATCCAATCCATATTTACCAGGATACAAGAGGTCCAGTCTTCGTACTACATTCTGCAACCCAATTCCTGAATACGGCTCCTTCCCGGTTGATTTTTCCTCAAAAGAATTTTCCACTTCAAACAGGAACATCCCATTTTCGCGGTTGGCATGGATACGGATAAAATTACCCTGTTGCGTGTGGTGAGATATATGTTTGAATGCATTTTCCACAAAAGGCACCAGCATCAATGGTTCTATGGAAAAACCTTCCAGCAGGGACCCTGTCTGAAACTCAACCTCATAGCCTTCTTCCTTCCTCAGCCTTTGCAAATCGACATAATCCTTCAGGTAGCCAAGCTCTTTCTCTATCGGTATCTGTGCCCCATTGGTTTCATAAAGTTGATACCGGAGCATGGTGGAAAATTTATGCAGGGCTTCCCTGGCTTCTTTATTCTGCTTGTCAATAAGAAAATACACAGAGTTCAGGGAGTTAAACAAAAAATGCGGGTTGATCTGTGATTTCAGGAAATTCAATTCAGCCTCCGCTTTCTCTTTAGCAAGATCAGTCATGCGTTTCTGCTGCCTGAAATAATCCAACAGTAGTTTAACCGTAGCTCCCGCAGTAACCAGGAAGAAATGCGGCAATACATTGTCATAGACTCGGGTTCGCCAGTGTACCCGAAGGTCAAATAAGGCAGGGTTATTGATCATTTGCCCTATCAGTTTCATCTTTAGCAGGCTGCTCCCAACGATCATGGCCAGAAATACCAGGCTAAAAAGCAGGTACCTCTTTTTGTAAAGCAGTTTTGGTATGAGAAGATAATTCGTCAGATAGATAAGCAGCGCCAGGTCGATCACCTTTAGTAAGGTTATCCGGGCAGCCAGGGCAGGACTGGAGTAGTCATTGGCTCTTAAAAGATACCATACCGTGAATACGATGAGCCATATAAGAATATGGTGAATTTTGTATCGGGTTAATGAAATTGGCATTTTCGTTCCTAAACTAAAAGTAAGGAATCAGCCGCTCAAACCCTTTACACCACCGGGGATTTATCCTTGATGAAAGGTGATTTTGCCCTGGCTCAGGCCTTGGCACGACTGCCAAACAACAGGCTCCCTACCCTCACCATATTGGCTCCTTCCTGTATGGCCAGTTGGTAATCAGCAGACATGCCCATGGAAAGTATGGTCCAGTCCCGGACCGGGCCGTATTGATCATAAAGATTTTTCAAAAATTGAAATTCCTTTTTTACCAGATCCATATTGTCGGTAAAACTGGCCATGCCCATCAATCCCCGCACCCGTACCTGATCAAGTCCCTCTCTATTAATATTCTCCAATACTTCTGCCAGTTCCGCTTCATCAAGACCAAACTTGGTTTCTTCGCTGGCGATATGTACCTGCAGAAGACAATCGATCACCCGGCCGGATTTTGCAGCCTGTTTATTGATCTCCTTAAGGAGCTTATAACTATCCACCCCATGGATCAGGTGAACAAAAGGGGCAATGAATTTTACCTTATTGGTTTGCAGATGTCCAATAAAATGCCAACGAATATCGCGGGGTAATAGGGCAGATTTTTCAACGAGTTCCTGAACATAATTTTCGCCAAAATCGCGCTGTCCAAGCTCATAA
>JAYRZH010000067.1:0-17397 GCA_041916555.1 Chitinophagaceae bacterium
CGACAGCCGGGAGTGGGATTATATCCGAAAGGGGCTGGTTGATATCTATGCGATTTTAAAAACCGAGGGAGACCTTCGTTTTACCAAACACCTGGATGTGGCCCGCATTGATTATTGCACTTTTGGAAATTCAAACCCCTTCCGGATCCGGATTGTCAACAAATACAACGACAACTACGACCACTACTATATTAAAATTGCCGATGCGTCGCGGATCTATGGCCTGGAACTGGAGCATATCCTTTCACCCAACCGGATGCACTTTTTTACCCATCAGGATACCATGGTGGAAGAACATATAGCGGGGATACCAGGCGATGTGTTTATCCGGGATATTATGAACGATCCGTCCACCAACAAGATCCGCCTGGCCAAAGAGTTTGTAAAATTTAACGAACGTTGTTTTGTACGTCTGCTCGGAGATATGCGGAGTTATAATTTTATTATCGATATCACCCCAGATATCGAAGATTACCAATACCGTATAAGGGCCATAGACTTTGACCAGCAATCCTATGAGGGGCGCAAAAACCTCTACCTGCCCCAGTTCTTCAAAGAGAATTTCCCTTTGGTGGACCTGACCCTCAAGCACCTGAACAATGATTCCATACAGCAATACCAAACCGAAGAAAGAACCATGGTGGCCTTTCGGTTAACTTCGGCCAGGTACCGGTTGATGGATTTGCTCCAGATCATGGGTCGCGATGAAATCTCCACCCCGGAAAAAACAGAGCAGCTCAAAAAAGAGTTGAATACCTATTTTGACACAACCTACTACTCCAAAGCCCGCACCATGGGACAGGTGGTGAAATCGCACATGAAACAGACCCTTCGAAAAAACCTGCTCCTGCTCCAGAAGCAAACGGGCCGGTTCAATGATTAAAAGGGGCAAATGCGTTATCTTCGCCACGCAAAATAAAAGACAATGAGCAAATACAAAGCCGGAGTGTTGTTCGGAGACGAACTGGAAGCACTTCTAAATGACGCAAAAGCCAATCAGTTCGCCCTGCCCGCCGTGAATACCACCGGCACGAACACCATCAACGCGACCCTGGAAGCAGCGGCCAAGGTCAATTCTCCAGTCATCATCCAATTCTCCAATGGCGGCGCACAGTTTATCGCCGGTAAGGGAATGCCTAATGATAAATTACAGGCCAATATTCAGGGAGCGATTTCCGGAGCCCTTCATATTCATAATGTAGCAAAATACTATGGCGTACCAGTTGTACTCCATACCGATCATGCCGCCAAAAAATGGTTGCCCTGGATCAGCGGATTGATCGATGCGGGTGAAGCCTATTACAAAGAAAAAGGTCAGCCTCTTTTCAGCAGCCACATGCTCGACCTGAGCGAAGAGCCCCTGGAAGAAAATGTAATGACCTCTGTTCAATACTTCAAACGCATGAAGCCCCTGGGTATGGCGATTGAAATTGAACTGGGTGTTACCGGCGGTGAGGAAGATGGCGTTGACAACAGTGATGTAGAAAATGATAAACTCTACACCCAACCGGCACATGTGGCCTATGCGTATACTGAACTGGGAAAAGTTGGCAAGCTGTTTACCATTGCTGCCGCCTTTGGTAATGTGCACGGCGTGTACAAACCGGGTAATGTGGAACTTCGTCCGGTAATCCTGCACAACAGCCAGGTATATATTGAGAAAGAATTGAAAACAGGCCCCAAACCAGTGTACTTTGTTTTCCATGGTGGCAGTGGAAGTCCGCAACACCAGATCAGGGAAGCCATAGGATATGGTGCTATCAAAATGAACCTGGATACCGACCTGCAATGGGCTTTCTGGGAAGGCGTACTCCAAAATTATAAGAAAAGTGAGGCCTACCTGCAAGGCCAGTTGGGCAACCCTGAGGGAGAAGATAAACCCAACAAGAAGTACTATGACCCAAGGGTTTGGTTGCGCAAAGGTGAAGAGAGCTTTATCAAAAGGCTTGAAACTGCCTTTGAGGACCTGAACTGCATAAACAGAAATGCCTGATCGGGCATCCGAAAGGATTTGAAAAGGGGCGCCCGGAAGGCGCCCCTTTTTGTTTGAACAAATCTTAACAAATCTTGTCTTAGAATCATGATAGATTTGACAGAGAAACAATACCATGAAAAAAGAATTCTACACTAAACTTTGGAACGAACACCAATCAACCGATGCGGTACCTTCCAACGAAGCAATTGCCGGGTTCCTTGACTCCCTTATCGGGTTGTTGTTTCCTGAACGATCCCCCCATTACCTGGCTAACCTAAGTGAGGTGGAAAAGAGTTTTCTTGACCTGGAAGCCCAATTGATCCGACTGTTTGAAGCCACCCGTGCCTGCAGCCAATGTGATAACGCGCAAAAGGCGGCAGATTTTTTTGCCAAAATACCGGCCCTTTATCAATCGCTGAATACCGATATTGAAGCTCTACTATCAGGTGACCCCGCGGCCAGAAGCCGTTTTGAGATCATCCGGGCCTATCCCGGATTCCTGGCGGTTTCCTTTTATCGCTTTGCCCATGCATTGCATGACCTTGAAATTCCTTTTCTGCCCCGGATCATTACCGAGATCGCCCATTCCAGAACAGGGATCGATATACATCCGGCGGCGGAGATCGGGGAGTATTTTTTTATTGACCATGGAACCGGTACGGTCATAGGGGAAACCACCCGCATCGGCAATCATGTAAAATTGTACCAGGGTGTTACACTGGGCGCCCTTAGTGTGGAAAAGGAAATGGCCAATACCAAACGACACCCGACGGTGGAAGACCAGGTGATCATATACTCAGGGGCTACCATATTGGGTGGCGATACCGTAATCGGGCACCACAGCATAATTGGGGGCAATGTATGGCTTACCAAATCCGTTCCACCCTACTCCACCGTGTACCATCGTTCACAGATTGATGTGATTGAACAACCCAAAAACAGTTGAATATGGCCACTATCATTGACCTGGTAGGAAATACGCCCATGGTTGAATTGAGAAAGATTCACACCAACCCGAAGGTGAAGATCTTTGCCAAACTGGAAGGAAATAATCCCGGAGGAAGTGTTAAGGACAGACCTGCCCTGAACATGATACGTTCAGCCATTGAACGAGGCGAGATCAGACCGGGAAGCAAATTGATTGAAGCCACCAGCGGCAATACAGGAATCGCCCTGGCCATGATTGCCCGGTTGTATGACCTGGATATTGAACTGGTAATGCCCAGTTCCTCCACACGGGAAAGGACCCTGACCATGGAAGCCTATGGGGCCACCGTGACGCTGCTTGAATCGATCGAAACCTGCCGCGACTATGCGGAAGCAAAGGCGGCAACCGGTGAAGCCTTAATACTCAATCAATTTGCCAATCCAGACAATTACCTGGCCCACTATAAAACCACTGGTCCGGAAATTTGGCGGGATACGGAAGGAAAAATCACCCATTTTGTAAGCTCAATGGGCACAACTGGCACAATAATGGGATGTTCAAGGTATTTAAAGGAACAAAACGAGAAGATCAATATCCTTGGTTGCCAGCCCACAGAAGAATCTTCCATTCCGGGGATCAGGAGATGGCCAAAGGAATACTTACCAAAGATCTTTGAGCCCGAGCGTGTGGACAGGGTAATAGATGTATCACAGGAGGAAGCCACAAAGATGGCGAGAAGACTGGCCAGGGAAGAAGGGATTTTTTCCGGTATGAGCAGCGGGGGCGCGGCAAGCGCAGCGATAAAACTGGCGAATGAATTAACGGAAGGGATTATAGTTTTTATTGCCTGTGATCGTGGTGACCGGTACCTAAGTAGTGATCTTTTTGGTTAATAAGGCAACCTTACCGATTTACAATCCGTTCCAATATTTATGAAAACGAAAACCCTCTTTAAAGTTTTTGCCATAGCGGCAATATTTGCATCATGTTCAAAAGGAAGTGATGGCGGTGGAACCAACAACGGAGGTGGTAATGGTGGAGGAAATCCGCCCGACCCCTGCGATGGTGTTCCCGCTTCATTCGCCACCAATGTACTCCCCATCATACAATCATCCTGTGCCCTTAGTGGCTGTCATATCACAGGCAGTACAAATGGCCCCGGGCAGTTGACAAATTATACGGAAGTATTCAACGCCCGTGTAGCCATCCGCAATGCGGTCAATTCCGGTATCATGCCTAAAACAGGAAGTCTGACGGCCTCCCAAAAAAGCAGCCTGATCTGCTGGATTGATAAGGGGGCGGCGAACAATTAAGACCCAGACGGCTATTCCCCAGGCACCACCCTTAAGCCGGCATTTTCCTCACATTCCCTATATTTGTTGCCACAATTTGAATGGTTATGGCAAAACAAGTGGAAGATTTTGACGCCAGCCTGGCGGGGGAGGAAGGAAAAGAGAGCAACCGGACCAGTTGGTTCCGTCGGATCCGCAAGGGCATCCTGACCTCCACCCAGGAGAAAAAAGAAACACCCGAAGGGTTATGGACAAAATGCCCTTCCTGCAACCATATTTGCACGGCTTCTGATTTAAAGGACAATTATTTTGTCTGCCCCAAATGCTCCTATCACCACCGCATTGGTAGTGAAGAGTATTATTACCAGTTATTTGACGAAGGGCAATACACAGAGTTGTTTGGCAATATCAAATCAAAGGACTTTCTTGGGTTTACCGATCTCAAACCTTACAAGAAACGTTTGGAAGAGACCTGGAGTAAAACAGATCTGCATGATTCCATGCGGGTGGCTGTGGGACCGATCAATGGTCACCAGGCAGTGGTGGCCTGTATGGATTTTGAATTCATCGGTGGTAGCCTCGGTAGTGTCATGGGGGAGAAATTTGCCCGTGCCGTTGACCATTGTATCGAACACCGATTGCCCTATGTGGTCATCAGTAAGAGCGGTGGAGCCCGAATGATGGAGAGCGCATTTTCCCTGATGCAATTAGCTAAAACCAGTGGCAAGCTTTCTCAATTGTCCGATGCCGGACTACCCTATATTTCTTTGTTGACAGACCCCACATTTGGTGGCATCTCCGCCAGTTTTGGTATGCTGGGTGACCTGAATATCGCTGAACCCGGGGCCCTCATTGGTTTTGCCGGACCAAGGGTTATCAAGGAAACGATCAAGAAAGACCTGCCTGAAGGCTTTCAGCGAAGCGAATTCCTGCTTGAACATGGCTTTCTAGATTTTATCGTCAACCGAAAGGAATTAAAGGAAAAGCTTTCCACCGTTTTCCTGATGTTCCGCAACTAAGGGGTTTTCTCCCATCCCCTACCCGCCCTCGATCATGGAGCTAAAGAACCGACAGGCATTCTACGAATATTTTATTGACGACAAGTACGTTGCCGGTATGGTATTGACCGGAACGGAAGTGAAATCACTCCGTGCCGGAAGGGGCAGCTTTAATGACAGTTATTGCCTGCTGCATAAGGGTGAGGTGTTTATTCGCTCCCTCCATATCGCCGAATACTCCCATGGTACTGTTAACAATCACGATCCCGTCCGGGAACGCAAACTCCTCCTGCAAAAAAGGGAAATCCGGAAGATCGAATCCAAACTGAAAGAAAAAGGATACACCCTGGTGCCTCTCCGGATCTTTTTTAACGAAAACAACCTGGTAAAGATCGAGATCGGGTTGGCACGTGGTAAAAAGCTGCACGACAAACGGGAAACCATCAAGAAAAGAGAGGCTGACCGGGAAATGAAACGCTTTAGCCGATAATAATACACCCCTCCCTCCGTTTTAAAGAAGCACGATTTTTGCACCCCCTTTTTGATGAAAAAATGGCCCATTTTGCTCCTGGTCCTGTTTCTCACAGGCTTAACCACCCGCGCCCAGAACGTGGAGGGCTATTGGTATGGAAACGCGAATGTAAAGATCAACAGCTCGGCCAATAATTACCTCGTCGAACTCATCCTCAAACAAAATGGCAGCAATATCACCGGGGTACTAAGCTATTATTTCAAAAATACCTTTCGGAGTTTTCATGTAAAAGGAACGTATAACCCTTACTCCAGGCTCCTGTTCATCAAAGAAGTTCCCCTGTCCTATTATGGTTCGCTTTCCAATCTGGATGTGGATTGCATCATGGACATGGCCGGGAAACTGCGGGTGGCCAAAGCTGGTTCAACCCTGATCGGCTCATTTGAAAGCCTGCCACAGTTTAAATACACTTGCCCGCCGGTGGAATTCAACCTCTCGCTAAACAAGGATATTTCCAACCAGGATTCCCTGATCCACGCCATTCGAACCATGAAAGAAACCTTCCAGGTGTGGAAACCGGATGAAGCTGACACCCTGATAGCAGCGAGGATACAGCCCAGAAAAGTGATCAATTACTATATCGACAACCAGTTCAAACAGCGGGAAAAAGAATACGTGCAGGAGATAACCGTGGAAGGCGACAGCATCCAGGTTGATTTTTATGACAATGGGGAGATCGATGGGGATTCCATTTCGGTATTTCTCAATAACCAGGTGATCGCGTTTGGTCAACGATTGAGTACCCGCTCCATCCATTTTGATATCCCTCTTGATAAAACAAGGGCGGTGAACGAGATCAGCATGTTTGCAGAAAACCTGGGGCTGATCGCACCCAATACGGCGCTTATGATTATTTCTGACGGAAAGAAGCGCTATGAATTACGATTATCAAGTACCCTTGACAAATCCGCTACGATCAGAATAGTTCGCCCTGCGCCTCGTCCTTCTGCTTCTTCTCCCACTCCATCTCCACGCTCTTACTGAAATCAAGCAATTTGTTCCCTACTGCTTTCCATCCCATAACTTCCACCACCTTATCAATCTTAAACTTGCCGCGTCTTACCTGTGAACCACGGCCCTGTTGTACGGCCAGTACCGGCTCCGGATCGGTGGTTACCGCTTCGAGGTAATTCCCTTTTCCTTCTTTGATAAAGAAAAACTTGTTTTTGAGCGTAGAGGTTTCAATCCGGAAACGCTTTACATTATACTGTTTTTTCTCATTGTCCACATACACTGCCGACACCGTACACTCCGGATTGAATTTCTCAATCAAGAGGATATTTTCCGTATCAAAACGCTGAGTCAGTTCCTGATCGGTGATTTCATAATTCCCATCCCGGAAGATCACCAGGATGCGGTCCTCGGGTTCAAACATTCCCAGGTACATGCCCTTCTCATCGGAATTTAACCGGCCAAACTTGTCATCATACCACATTTTCTTCCCAGCCAGTGTTGCCTTCCCGGCTTCTTTGAACTTAACGGATTTAATGGGGTATTTGGTAACAATGTTTCCCAGGCTGCTGCGTCCTTTGATGGCCAATTCCTCAAAATAAAAATCAAATTCCTTAATACGCGCCTTACTCCCCGGGGTAAGCAAGATCTTTACCACCTCGGCTTCCCCATTAGCGTTTACGGTAAGGTAATGGACCTTGCTTCGTTCGCTCCCTTTTGTCAGGTCGTATTCCTTATCACGGGTAACCCCGGTAACATTAAACCTCTTGGCAAAGCTCACTCCGGTCTTCCCATCCGAATAGATCATATTGTAAGTAGTGCGCTCATCGTTTTTCATGAATACGGAAGCATGCAGGATGTCTTTTCCAATAAATACCTTGTCCTGTACCTTCACCACCTTCATGATCCCATTCTTGGCAAAAACAATGATATCATCCAGGTCGGAGCACTCGCAAACAAATTCATCTTTCCGCAGGGCGGTACCAATAAACCCTTCTTCTCGGTTCATATATAGGCGGGTATTGGCAATCAATACCTGCTTGGCCTCGATGACTTCAAATTGTTTGATCTCGGTTTTTCTCTCCCGGCCTTTGCCGTATTTGGTCTGCAGGTTTTCATAATAGGCCACCGCAAAATCCACCAGGTTGGCCAGGTCATATTTCACCTGCTTGATCTCCGCTTCCAGTTTTTTGATCTGGTCATTTAATTCATCAATGTCCAGGCGGTATATCCGTCGAACGGGCTTCTCCGTCAGTTTGAGGATATCCTCGCGGGTAATTTCCCGTTTCAATTGTTTTTTAAACGGAACAAAGGCCTTGTCGATCGCCTCGATCACTTTCTCCCAGGTTTCATGCTTCTTCTCCAACTCCTTATAGATCTTCTCCTCAAAGAAAATCTTCTCAAGCGAAGTATAATGCCATTTCTCCTGGAGTTCGGCCAGCTTAATCTTTAGTTCCTGTTCCAGCAGGTCCTTGGTATTATCCACCGAAATCTTCAGCAGGTCATGCACCCCAAGAAACTGGGGTTTCTGTTCAACGATCACACAGGCATTGGGTGAAATGGAAATCTCGCAATCAGTGAACTTATACAAGGCATCGATGGTGATATCGGGTGAAATACCCGGGGCCAGGTCAACCTGAATTTCCACTTCAGCCGCTGTATTATCGGTCACCTTTTTGATCTTGATCTTACCCTGTTCATTGGCTTTGACGATCGAGTCCATCAACTGGGTGGTAGTCACCCCATACGGAACGCTCTTGATCAGCAGGGTCTTTTTATCCGATTCCTCAATATGGGCCCTTACCTTGACCTTGCCTCCGCGTTTACCCTGATTGTAATCCGCCACATCGATCATGCCTCCTGTTTGAAAATCAGGTACCAGGTCAAACTTTTTACCCCGCAGGTATTTGATGGAGGCATCGATCAGTTCACAAAAATTATGTGGTAATATTTTGGTGGAAAGTCCCACCGCGATCCCATCAGCGCCCTGGGCCAGCAACAGAGGGAACTTCATGGGAAGCGTTACGGGCTCATTCTTCCGGCCATCATAGCTCAACTGCCATTTGGTGGTCTTGGGATTAAACGCCACTTCCAACGCAAATTTTGACAGGCGGGCTTCAATATAACGGGCCGCGGCGGCATCATCACCGGTGCGTACATCGCCCCAGTTACCCTGGGTATCGATCAACAGGTCTTTCTGACCAAGGTTTACCAGCGCATCCCCAATACTGGCATCGCCATGGGGATGGTACTGCATAGCCTGACCGATGATATTGGCCACCTTGTTAAAACGACCATCATCCATTTCCTTCATGGCATGAAGGATACGACGCTGTACCGGTTTCAACCCATCTTCCACAGCAGGAACCGCCCGTTCCAGTATCACATAGGAGGCATAATCCAGGAACCAGCTTTTGTACTGGCCATACAATCCGGATTCATTACCCGTAACATCCGCTTTTGAATTTTTCACAATGGAATCTTTATAATGCTGATACGATAATTAAACAAATGGTTTACCCTTCGGTTTTTGCCTCCTGGGCTTCCCCACCGGGAAACTTCAAATCAAATTCTTTCCAGTTCTTTCCTACCACACCGGTGGCCTCGATCTTTCCCGCCTCAATCAGTTTCCTGATCCGCCATTCAATAAAGCCGTCACCGGTTTTTATCTTCATTCGGTTAAGGGTATTACTTACCACACGCCAGGCTTTCTGCCAATCTTTTGTGAGGTTTTTCAATATCTCCCCGTCATAGAATGATTCGTCCTTTCCTACAATCTTCTTTCCCCCTTCAAGCATCCGAACAACGGCATTATCCGCAACGAGTTTACGCCATTCATCGGGGTCCACTTCAAATTCCGATAGCGTGACCGGTCTGGCCAGTTTTCTTGCTTTGAGAAACTCCCTGGCGGGTATTTCATGCAGCCAGGATGGATAGAATATATTTCCCTTATCATTGATAAAGGGCAGGTTATTCATGTATAACACCATTACCCGGCCCTGAAAAGCGCTCAACTGGGGAATCAGCCAGTAATACCCACTCACGTCGTGCTGATTTTGCCCCATCCAGATCCAGAGTTGTTCTTCCGGGTTGTTATTTAGTTTTTCGATCAGTTCGCTTACGGTTTGACGATCGTCGAATGTGGCGAGGTCATCCCAATCATAATGGGTGTAATTGGTCATTTCCTTCCACCAGTTCAGTCGGGCCTGCCAGCCCTCTTCCGTATCGAGCCCGGTAAGGGGGCCTACGGCAAAATCATCCTTGATCTGTACCACTTCTCCTTTCAGGGTTTCATCCAGTTCCATGACCTGTTGCATCAGGCCAACTTCCGACTCATTAAAAACAATATGGATCATGCCATGCTATTTAACTTGGATTAAATAATACACACAGGTGGTGACAAAGTTCCTGAGCCAGGGAATGGCCCTCACCACGGCGTTTTGCTTTCTGGCCTTCCAGCCAAATTTGTACCGGTATATCGGGTTGACCAGATAAGGGATATGATGAATAATCTTATATCCTGTTTTACCAACGATCCGCTCAAACCTTTCAATGGATATACCAGTTTCCTTTATTTCGAGTAAATGTTCCCAGGGTTCCCCATTGGATTTTAGAATCCACTTATAAACCGGGGTGGGTAGCAGATGATACCAGGGCATGCTGGCCAGCCATTTTTTATGACAGATCTGCTGGTGACCCCCAAAAGGCATTTGCCAGGGAGGAAATCCAAAAAAGACCACACCACCCGGGTTTAGAAAATTCTTCATCCAACCGATCAGCTTTTCCTGGTCGTGAATATGTTCAATCACATCTTTCAAGACAATGATATCAAACCCTCCCTGAAATTCGGTATCCAGGTCCACCTTATAAATATCCTTGGATATAAACCTGATTTTCCCCTTTTCAATTTCATCAGACAGAAATTGCCTGGCCAATACCAGCCTGGGTTCATCGAGTTCCACGCCCACTCCGGTGCAACCTTTGTCAACAAAGGCTTTTAGCACTCCGCCTTCGGCGCAACCGATCTCCAAAACCCGCATACCGGGTTTTATCGGAAATGCCTGCTCAATAAAGGGTATTACAAAATTGGCGGCATTTTCCGCCTGCATATCAAAATACCTTTTCTTATCGCTGTGAAATTCGAACAAGGGTGATACTTTAAATTAGTTTTCTACCGGGGCATCCATTTCCACGCGCAGGTTACCGATAATAAATTCCTGGCGGTCGGGGGTGTTCTTACCCATATAATAATCCAGCAATTGCTGTATATGATCACCGGCATCCAGCCGCATCAGTTGTTTACGCATACCAGGTCCGATAAACTGGGCAAATTCATCCGGACTTATCTCTCCCAAACCCTTGAATCGGGTGATCTCTGGTTTCCCTCCCAGTTTCCTGATGGCGGCCTGTTTCTCGTTTTCGTCATAACAGTAAATGGTTTCCTGTTTGTTTCGCACCCTGAAAAGGGGCGTTTCCAAAACATACACCTTTTCATGTTTGACGAGGTCAGGGAAAAACTGAAGAAAGAAAGTCATAAGAAGGAGACGGATGTGCATACCATCCACATCGGCATCGGTGGCGATCACGATATTGTTGAAGCGCAGTCCTTCCATGCCGTCCTCGATATTCAGCGCATGTTGCAGGAGGTTGAACTCTTCATTTTCATACACCACTTTTTTGGTCAGCCCAAAACAGTTCAGGGGTTTACCCCGCAGGCTAAATACCGCCTGGGTTTCCACGCTACGGGCCTTGGTAATGGAACCACTGGCGCTATCCCCTTCGGTGATAAAGATGGTGCTCTCCCGTGTCCGGAGAAAATATTCTTCCTTGCCTTTTGAAGGCAGTTCGTCATTCAGGTGAAACCGGCAATCGCGCAATTTCCGGTTGTGGAGGTTGGCCTTTTTAGCCCTTTCATTAGCCAGTTTCTTTATACCGGCCAGTTCCTTTCTTTCCTTTTCACTTTGTTCAATCCGCTTTTTGAGCGCATCGGCAATTGTAGGATTCTTGTGTAGGAAATTATCCAGCTCTTTAGAAAGAAAATCACCTACAAACTGCCGCATGGAAGGACCGCCTTCGTCCACATTCACCGATCCCAGTTTGGTTTTGGTTTGTGATTCAAAGACTGGCTCCACCACCCTTACAGAAATAGCGGCTACAATACTCCCCCGGATATCCGCCGCATCATAATCCTTTTTATAAAAATCACGGATCGTTTTTACATAGGCCTCCCGAAATGCCTGCTGGTGGGTACCTCCCTGGGTGGTATGCTGCCCGTTTACAAAACTGTAGATATCCTCCCCATAATCATTGTTGTGTGTAATGGCAACTTCGATATCCTCCCCCTTCAGGTGTATGATTGGGTAACGGATCTCATCTTCATTGGTTTTGCGCTGGAGCAGGTCAAGCAACCCGTTTTTACTGATATAGGGTTTACCATTGAGTACGATCTTGAGACCGGCATTCAGAAAGCAGTAATTCCAGACCTGGTTTTCCAGGTATTCATACAGGTATTTATAATTTTTAAAAACGGTTTCATCGGGAATAAAATGAACCAGGGTACCATTGGATTCATCTGTCTTACCTTCCTTGTATTCTTTGGTAAGAACCCCGCGTTCAAACTCTGCCGTTTTCTCTTTTCCCTCCCGAAAGGAAGAAACCTTGAAATAGGTACTCAGGGCATTCACCGCCTTGGTACCCACACCGTTCAAACCCACACTTTTCTGAAAGACCTTGCTATCATATTTGGCCCCGGTATTAATCTTGCTTACTACATCCACCACCTTCCCCAGCGGTATTCCCCGTCCATAATCCCGGATGGTAACCCCGCCTTTTTCTACAGTGATCTCCACGGTCTTTCCATAGCCCATGGTGTATTCATCGATACAGTTATCGATCACTTCCTTAATGAGGACATAGATCCCGTCGTCGGGGCTGTTCCCATCCCCCAGTTTGCCGATATACATACCGGGTCTTAGCCGGATATGTTCCCGCCAATCCAAACTCTTGATACTATCCTCGGTGTATTCAAACAGGTTGGAATCTTTCTCTTTCGCCATGTTCTACATCGGTTTTTCGTCTGATAATCAATAGCATACAATCATCGAAGCCTACAAATATACCAAAACAGGAACGGGTCGAAGGGAGTTGAGTTTTTCACATTTGGGGATAAACATACCAGGGCATATTTATACCCATGAAAGAATACCCACGATACGGTATAGGTTGGGTATTTCAAGGTGCTACCTTCGAAAAAAACTGAACGCATGAAAAAATCGATGTTTGCCTCGCTGCTTGTATTTCTGGTTTTGGGAAACGGGGTTCTGTTTGCCCAGGCCACTAAGAAGCTGACCAAGGTGATGGAATTGGCAATGCCCGAGAATGCCGAGGGCAATAATGGCGCGAGTGTGGTATGGCACCCGGATCAAAAAAAGTACTATGCGGCCTATGCCGGTAACGAGATCTTTGGTTTATCCGTTTTTTCAGCCGATGGAAAACTGCTCTCGTCCGAAGACCTGCAAACAATGGTGGACCTGCGGGGTCTCTGGTTTCACAATGGGGCCCTTGAAGGAAATTGTTATGATGAAGGGGGATGGATCCGGTATAAGCTGGATGCCAATGGCATTCCGGAAAACTATGATGTAATCCAACCTGGCAGCCACCAGCCTACCGAGCATAGTCCGGGCAGCATTGACAGTAAGGCGGGGATCGTGTACTTCCTGGGGGAGTATGGCGTGGTGGTACCTTATAATTATAAGGAAGGAGTGACGAATGACAATATTGTCCTGAGCCTGGGAAAGGTCAAGGAATCGGATGAAGGGTCACAGATTGAAGAATACAACCCTTCCACCGTTTTTTATACCGGGCAGAAAAAGGCTGAATTGGCCATTTTAAACGTGGATACCCGTAATCTTGAGTTTTATGATATTAAATCCGGTTTATTAACCCGGAAACACTCTTTTCCGGAGGATGCCCCCCTCCCTTCCTTCCTCAACATAGCCTATACCAACGGTATTGTCTTTGTATTTGATAAGGAAGCCCATGTTTGGATTGGTTATAAATAAGCTGTTTCGACTAGAACAAGGAAGCCGGTGATGGGGTTTTCCCCTTCCCCGGTCTATAAAGAAAACCAGAATTTATGTGCCCCGCGGTAAAACCGCGGGGCATTTTCATTTATGCGATCGGGTTTTTTATAAAAAATAAGATGAGAAACTCTTTTGTTCCTCAACCACTTAGGTGTAACCGTAATCCTTCTAAGTATAACCTCGTAGAATTACTATTGGATATACGTAAAAACTGATACTATTTTTACCTCGTATTTGATCCGAACCTTATGATGAATGACAGTACCGCGCTCGTAAATTTCTCATCGCAACTTCACCTCATCATTTCCCGGATCGGATCGTAAGAAAACGAAAACTGGCCTTGTTCCAGATCAACCTTGTCCAATAGCCCGTAGAAAGATCAGTTTTTGATAATTCGTAAACCCTAAAAGATGAAACTGAACTCTACCCTTAACTGTGGAAAGTTGCTTGTCAGCCTGTTGATGCTGGTTTGTTTTTCCATCCCCCAAAAAAGTTCCGCACAGATCACAACGGTTTGTACCGATCCGGATAACATCATTTACGGGTTGACCGGAAATGGCGAGATCGTTGAGATCAATGTTAATAACGCTGGTTCCGGAACAGTGATTAAGAACAATTCCTACTCTGGTAATTCTCCCGCTAAGGCCAATGGCATGGGCTATAATTATTCGAATGGAAGATTCTACTATTTCAAAAGAAATGTAGGCAACTCCCCCCAGGAATTTGTTTCCTTCCATCCTGCTACCGGTACGGTTTCCTTGTTATCTTCCAGCACTTGTACGGCTGAAGTGCATACAGGTTGTGTAAGCTCAAACGGAACCGGATACTACACCGTGGATACTGATGGCAACCTTAGCTATTATAATATTCTGACCGACACCTGGACCTTCATTACATCAACCATCGTTGACCAGTTTGGCAATGATGTGGATGCGGTGATCCGTTCACAGAATGCCGGTGATATGTCCATCGACGGTTGGGGAAATATCTGGCTGGTTACTTCCAGCAATAGCAACTACGGAGTTTACCGCTTCCCGGCCAGTTTGCCGACAAGCCCGGTTGCCAGCTTTACCGTAACAAGGGTGATTGCCCCCACAGCCTCTACACCTACCGGGCAGAGCTTTGCCGGTATCGCTTTCAACCCCAGCGGACAGATCTACATGGCCACAAAGAATGGCAACCGCTTGTATCGTTTAGAAAACAATCTGTCATTGACCTTTAGTGGTACACTGGGTACCAGTGACCTCGGAAATGACCTTACATCCTGTAGTTTCCCTTACAAGATACTTCCCGTTATGTGGAAGGAGTTTTCCGCCTCCATGCAAAAAAACAACCAGATCGCCCTGAAATGGGAAGTATTTGAACAAAACAACCAGGGGTATTATGTAGAGCAAAGTCTTGATGGGGTAAGCTGGAACAGCCTTGGATTTGTAACCGCTGAAAATAACCCGAATGACCTGAGTGCTTACACCTTTACCACCATGGGCTCCGCCTCGGGTAATATTTACTTCCGACTTCGCACGGTTGATAAAGCGGGGCGCAATGGCTTCTCGGATGTCCGTATGGTAACCATTCAAAAAACAGGGGCATCAGTTTCTGTATGGCCCAACCCAGCCCGGGAAAACATTCAGGTTTCCAATATGGCTGAAGAAGGTACCCCCTTCCAAAAAGCCAGGTTGTTTGATCTGAACGGTAAGATGCTGATGGAAAAACAACTCCAGCCCGGATTGAATACCCTCAGCCTGACCGCCATGAAAACCGGCACTTATGTCCTGACCCTGGTGGCTACCAATGGAAACAGCCAGACGCAAAAAATCATAAAGCAATAAGCCTCTTCTATCTACCGTCCAAAACCCTAATCCGTAACCTTGAACAAAGTACCCCGCCTCCCGGCGGGGTATTTCATTTCAGGCCCAAATTACTCCCTCCTTTAGGCCCCTAACTATATCATTCTCAGGTAAAAAAATAAATATTACCAGTTTGAAAAATATACCTAAATTCATGGCTCGTTTGGGAACTGCCCCGAACGAATATATCTATACCAAAAACTACCCGGCGTATGAGAAAGCTTTACCAGGCTCTATTTTCATTCATTTTTCTTTTTGCGACCCTAGTCGCCTCCTCCCAAACCGTTACCATTGGTACCGGTATCGATGTTCAACGTTATCCTTTAAATTATTATTATGGTTATGGTCGTAGTTCCATGATCTATACCGCCGCTGAAATCGGAAACACCAGCAGTGCTTACCAGATCAGTTCTATCGCCTTTGAATGTAATACGGCGGCCAATACCGGACCTACCGTCATTTACCTTCGCGAAGCCGGTACTACCACCACCCAAACCTCAACCACCTGGGCGGCCAAGATCGCAGGTGCGTCAACTAATTATTCCGGCACCCCTACCAATGCCACCGGCTGGCGTGTTATCACTCTTTCCACCCCGTTTATTCTGAACGTTAACCAGAACCTGGAAGTGATGGTTGAATGTAACTTCGGAGGAGCAGGTACCGGTGGTAGCGCTGGTAACAACGTCAGGTATTCCGTGGTATCCAATACCCACCAGTATTGGTTCCAGGATGCTTCTGCCCCTTCTGGCAGTGGTACTGTTAACTCCAGCCGTCCAAATATCCAGATCGGCTATTCCATTGCTTCCGGTTGTACCGCCCCTCCTACCGGTGGTACTACCAACGGACCTTCTTCGCCTGTTTGTCAGGGAACGAATTTTGCCCTCTCCGTTACCGGCGCCAGCACGGGTACCGGGATCTCTTATCAGTGGCAATCTTCTCCCAATAACTCCGTTTGGACCGATATCACTGGACAAACCAGTGAAGGTCTTACCATAAGCCAAACCGCAACAACTTATTATCGCCGCAAAATCTCCTGCTCCGGCAGTGATGATTTCTCCACCCCATTCCAGGTTAACAACCTCGCATCGATCGTCACCACTTTCCCCTGGTCGGAGAATTTTGATGGACTGACTTCGCTGGGATCAACCTTCTTCCCCTGTGGATGGACCAAAGAAAATGGAGACTGGAGATCTGCTAATAATGGGACATCCAGTTTTGATGCCAATGCGTATTCGGCTCCCAATTTCATTCAAATTCCCTGGTCTGCCACCAATGAATACATTTGGACACCTGGCTTTACCCTTACAGCCGGTACCCAATATGACCTTAAATTCTGGTATGCGGATTATGATGCCAGTGATACCTGGGTTGGTGATGTGTTTGTAAATACCACTCCCAACTCCGCGGGTTCTACCCAAGTTGGAACATCCTTCATTTCCGCTGGTACGCCGGCGCCCACAACCTATACAGAGGTAAAACGTTCCTTTACGCCCACCACTACCGGCACTTATTATTTTGCCATCCGGGTAAATGAACCTTCTGGCGCCCCCTGGTACCTGAGCTTTGATAATTTCAGTCTGGCTGAGGTTCCTGCCGCCGACATTGGCGCAGTTGGCATTAATACTCCGGCTGTTTATTGCCCCGGTCCTACTGCCAGCAACCTGGAAGCAGTCATCCAGAACTTTGGTGCTGCTCCGATCGACTTCAGCGTAAACCCCGTAACAGTTACTGTAACCGTGGGTGGAGCCGGAAGCGGAACCCTGACTGGTACACTGAATAGCGGAACCCTTGC
>JAYRZH010000068.1:0-16935 GCA_041916555.1 Chitinophagaceae bacterium
TAAGGTTTCCAGGTTTTGGATTTTTTTATCGTTGTCGAGATCGGTGGAAAGGGCGAGCAGGAAGAGGCCAAATACGGCCATGGCAGGAAGAATCACCAATACAGTTCCTGAAGTGATGGCATACCAGATCAGGGAGAGGGAGGCGAGGATGGAGAGGAGTCTGGTCCAACCAAGCAGTTTTCTCTTAAACCGAAGGGGCTTTAAGTTCAACTCAATATCACGGATTGTTTGCAGGTAGAAATCAAGGGGTTTTAACGATCCATTCATACATTAAAGCTAAGGAAATGTTGTATCTTTGCCTGTTCGAATGGGGGCGTTTGGTTTTGACAGCGTAGATCTTTGAAAGTGTAAGCATGTTCTGCGTTGCGTAATTAGCAGGCTAATCTGAATACGCAAACTATAAATGGCAATACTCAGTATGCCATGGCTGCCTAATCAGTGATTAAGTAGTCATTAGGGCCGCGTTGAGCCGGTTTGATCCGTTTCCTTGCTCCGCCGCCGACTTAAAACCAAAACGGGTTGCTATCGCCATAGGCTGTGCCGGCGATTTAAGACTTATTCAGCTAAGGAAATGATCGGTCGCCCGGTTTTCCAGTCATTTCCCGACACTCCAAACCAGGATAAGCATGTAGAAGACTTTTGGAGAATATGTTTGGACACCGGTTCGATTCCGGTCGCCTCCACAGATGAGAAAAGCTTTGTAAATCAAGGCTTTTCTCATTTAGCGTAATTGGAAAGTCGAACCTTATAGCTTAAGGATTATCATTGTTCTTCTTGTGTAAATGGATTACTACTCTGGCTTAAAATTTTAGTGGCCTTTGCCATCTAGCTTGTACTGTTTAAGTACGAACTATAATTCCAAAACTTCAGTATAAGAGTTTCACTCATACACGATGACCAAGAACCCCGGAATCATATAATACAGATCATATACACCACAAACTTTTTTCTCGATCTTCGAGATAATATATTCTAACGGCAAAAAACCTGATCGGGCATGAAACAAATAGTTGTTTTATTTTTCTCTCTGGCAAGTCTTACAATCTCAGCACAGCAATCGAAGTTCACGAATGTTTATTCTTTCATTGAAAACACAGCGGTATTTGAAACTAACCAGGTGGAAGGCCACACGGTTTGTATTCCTTCGAAATCAGTTGGTGAAGCATTAAATCTTCAGAAATGGAAGTCAGAAAATGTGCTTTCGTTGAATGGAAGGTGGAAATTCCATTTTGCCAATACTCCGGAAGGTACACCCAACAACTTTTTTCAATCAAATTTTAATGATCAGAAATGGTCAGAAATTACGGTTCCCTCCAACTGGGAAATGCAGGGTTTTGGCGATCCTTTATTCCGAAATGTTGCACATGCGTTTCGTTCCAATCCGCCTTTTGTCCCTCGTGAATACAATCCGACTGGCTCATATCGTAAAACATTTACCCTACCGGCAAACTGGAAAAGCAAACGCATTTTTTTGCGCTTGGAGAAAACCGCTTCCGCATCATTTGTCTGGATCAACGGACAGGAAGTTGGCTACAACGAAGGTGCGCAGGAGCCTGCTGAATATGATGTTACTAGTTTTCTGAAACCAGGAAAAAATACCATTGCCGTCAATGTAATTAAATATTCAGATGGTGTGTATCTGGAAAGCCAGGACTACTGGCGGCTGGCAGGCATTTTCGATGATGGTTGGTTATATGCAAAATCGAATGTCCACCTCTTCGACTGGCATGCCACTACCGACCTGGATGAAAAATATGAGGATGCAAAACTGAATTTGCAGATTACGGTAAATAACCAATCGAAAACTGGTAAGCGGAACTACAAGGTTCGGGCTTCTTTGTTTAATGTGCAGAATGTATTGGTTCAGGAATTTACTTCTGACGACATTCAAATCAGTGCTGGCAATAAGCAAACGATAAATATTTCATCATTGGTGAAAAACCCCCAAAAGTGGACGGCCGAAACGCCCTATCTCTATAGGTTGTCCCTGGAATTAATGAATGGTGAAGGAAAAACCGAAGAGGTGATTGCTGGTAGGATAGGGTTTAAAGAGACCGAAATTCGCCACCAGGTTTTCTACCTGAACGGGAAAGCCATCAAACTAAATGGCATTAACTCGCACATGCAACATCCTGATTTAGGGCACACGATGGACGAGGCTTCCATTAGGAAAGACTTTGAAATACTGAAACAATTCAACATCAATTGTGTACGGACGTCACATTATCCACCGGTTGCCAGGTACCTGGAGTTGGCCGACGAATACGGATTGTATATTATTGACGAAGTAGGAGATGAAGCTCATGCCACTGAATATTTGTCCAATAAGGAGGAGTGGGAGCCCATGTATCGTGAACGTGTTCGGAGAATGGTGCTTCGAGATCGTAATCATGCCAGCATTTTGTTTTGGAGTGCCGGAAATGAAAGTGGCGAAGGGAAAAATATTTGTGCCGTGATTGATGAAGGAAGGAAATACGATACTACACGGCATTGGATGTATGGCGGAAATGCATTTGCTCACCCTTGCGAGGAGATCATCGGGCCACGTTATCCATCACCTTTCGACCTCAAAAACCAGGTGGGTATGGTGCCTGAATCTGTTGATCCTAGACCATCGTTTCTTGACGAATACCTTTCCGTTGCCGGAAATGGCGGCGGCGGGCTGGACGAATATTGGGATGTAATTTACCGGTATCCACGCATCATGGGCGGGGCAATCTGGGATTTCGTCAGTCCGGGATTGCGTGAGCCGGTTCGCAAATTGACAGATGCTTCACCAAACAATATAGCAACCCATATTATGGGCCGCGCCAAACTGGTGGCCGGGCATGATGGAAAAGGTGTTGATCTGAATGGTCACGATCAGTGGGTGGAAGTTTACCAGGATAGAAATGTTGAAATCTCGGGTGATGAACTAACGGTTTCACTTTGGATTTTTCCCCGAGATTTAATGGAAATGGGTGGAACACTGCTTACGAAAGGAAACAATCAATTTGGTTTGCAGCAAGTTGGTGACAGCTCACTCGATTTCTATATCTACACTTCAAGAAAAACAAGTGTCAGAGGTACATTACCCAAAGAATGGACCCACAACTGGCATCATGTGGCAGGCATCTACAACGGGAAGTCGATATCAATATATATAGACAGCAAAAAAGTGGCTGAAGCGCCGGCCACTGGGAAGATTACGAATTTCCCTTTCCCTCTTAGTGTGGGCAAGAATGCTGAGACACATGGGCAGCACACCACGGTTTATTTGTGCGATGCCATTATCGATCAGGTGGGTATTTTCCCAAAAGCGATTGAAATCAATGACTTGTTTGCATCAAAACCGGACTTGAAAAATTGTGCAGCGTTGTGGCTCGATTTCGAACAGGAGCAAAACGAAGGCAAGTTTTTCAGCTATGGAATTGGCGCACGTACCTATGGAAGTATTTGGCCTGATCGGGTTCCGGAGCCTGAAATGTGGCAAATGAAAAAGTCGGCTCAACCCATTTCTGTAAAGTGGAGCAATGCCGATAAAATGGAAATTGAAGTGAAGAACCGAAACTTTTTTGTCAATACGAATGCCTTTGAAGCACGTTGGAACCTGGAAGAAAATGGAATATCAATAGCTTCCGGAAATTTGGCGGTGGATGTTGAACCGGAAGCAAAAAAAGTCTACGTACTTCCTATCCAAAAGCCTCAGTTAAAAGCTGGTGCAATCTATTTAGTAACAGTCAGCTTTCATTCAAAAGAGGATGCTAAATGGGCCCCGAAGAGTTTTGAACTGTGTTGGGATCAATTGGAATTGCCATGGATTGTACCTGCTGAAAAAAAATCGGTGCAGCAGGCCAGGCCTTTGACGGTAACTGAGAATGAGCAGCAATTGATGGTATCCGGAGTAAACTTCGATTATACTTTTAATAAAGCCGGGGGACAATTGAGCTCCATGAAATACATGGGTAAAGAATTGCTGAAACAGGGAGCGCAACTTAATGTTTGGCGTGCCCCTCTGGCTAACGAACAAGACGATTGGACCGTTCCTGCGGTAAATGTATTTCCTGCAAGCCAGGGCTACGGAAGGATGGTTGCCGCTCCATGGTATTCCCTTGGCCTGGATAAAATGAAGTCAGAACTTGAAACATTCGGGGTGGAAAATAAGGCTGGCAACGCCATTGTCAGTATTCTTCAAATTGCTCTTTTTGGAAATTCAAACAACGCAGGCTTCGAGAATGAAATGATATATACTATTTCGCCCGACGGTGAAATTAGTTTGCAGCACACAATTATTCCGAATGGAAAAATGCCCATGTCTTTACCCCGCATCGGAACAAGATGGGTTTTCAATGACCAAATGCAAAATGTAGAATGGTTTGGACGTGGGCCGCAGGAGAATTATCCGGACCGCAAAACCGGCTATCGGTTTGGGCATTATCAGTCGACAGTTGATGCGATGTTTGTTGAGTATTTGATTCCCCAGGATTGTGGCTTGCGCACCGACAACCGTTATGTGCGACTGACAAATGCTGAAGGAATTGGAGTTGAGTTTTCAGCAACTGAACCTTTTAATTTCAATTGTTATAATTACAGCACCGAAAATTTGGCAAAAGCAAAATACACCTTTCAGCTCATCAAATCGGATGGTGTGACATTCAATTTCGACTACCAAACTACCGGGGTAGGGTGCACGGCAATAGGGGTGCTTGATAAATATCAAACCATTCCCCAAACCATACAGTTCACCAGTTCGATAAAACCATTTAAAATTAATAAGTAAGTCCGCAAATGAGTGAAATGAAGAATGTAAGGCTGATCTTTTGGTCAGCCTTATTTGCAGCTGGGTATTAGCTGTTAGTTATTTGATCATAGCTAGAAACTAATTGTTGACGCCAAATACTTCCTACCCAAACTTCCTCAACAACAAATTCAGTGCATAGTTCATCGCGCTCTTCAGCACCGATTCTTCCTCCACCTCTTTCTCGGCTTTTTTCCGCAAGCTGTCCTGTATGGCTTCTTTGGCCATATTGAGGGGGCGGATACTGTCTTTCAACGAGTACCAGTCCAGCTTCATTTTAACTTCCAGCGCTTCCCTTTTATCATTCAGCCTTTGTTTTTCCGCCTCGAGATGCGAGATATTTTTAAACTTTTTCATGGTCTTCTTCTTTAGGGTATAAGTGTCGGAGAATGGCATTCATGATCGGTATCCTGATCACGCGCTCACGACCGGCCCAGCAAATCCAGGAGATGATAAAATAAAATGCCCCAATGATCAGGAAACCGGCCCAGGAGGATCCGATCAGTATCCCGATTCCTATGGCCAGGCCCATACTGGCCAGCGTTAGCCCCAGAAAGATCACCAGGGCTACTGCTATAAAGGCGAGCATATTGCTCAGCAGGAGCGAGGTCTTTTCGGCTGTTTTGAGCTTGGCCATTTCAATCCGGTTGTCCACATAGTCACGGAGGGTGCCCGCCAGTTCCTCCGCTTTGGCGAATACTTTTTCCATAAAATTTGTTTTATTGTTTTGGATGCGGTTCAGTGGTTTCTGTTTCCTGGGTAATGAACTCATTGGAATAGATCCTGAACAAAAGGATGATATAGTTGAGCAGGAGAGGCCCGAAAACAAAACCGATAAAACCAAAGAGGCTCAGTCCTACGATCACTCCCAGCACGGTTACCACCGGGTGTACATGCCCCCATTTTTTAAGCAAGGTTATCCTCGACAGATAATCCACATTGCCGGTGATGATAAAACTGTATAACATCAACCCGGTGGCATTCCAGCTATCCCCACTGGCATACATAAACAGGACCAACGGAACCCAAATGGCCATGGTGCCTACCACCGGGAAAAAGGCAAATACCCCGGTTAAAAATCCCCAGAGCACAAAATTGTGTACCCCAAATATCAAATAGCCGACCATGGCTGTTACCCCCTGGATCAGCGAGATCAACGGAATACCCAGGGCGCTGGCCCTGACCAATCGTTTTGTTTCCGAGGCCAACAATTCCACATTGGTTTTCTTCAGCGGGATCACATGACCCAGAAACTGTTCCATCTCCTTGCCATGAACCAGCATGTAAAAAAGGATAAACAATAAAATAGCCTGATTGGCCACCAGGTTGGCGGTGTCATTGGCCAGTTGGGGAACAAGCCGGGCTATGCGGTGTTGCAGGTCTGATAAGGTTTCCTCCGAAAACATAAACCAGCCAAGCTCCTGCTGCACCTGCTGGATGGCCTTGTTGGCCTCATTGAGAAAATAGACAGGATCATTGAAAAACGGGCCTACCTGGCCTTTTAGCATTATCCAGGTGGCATAAACCAAACCTACGGGTAACAGGAAGAAAATGAGCAGGTATAATCCCGCTGTCCATCCTTTATTCCATTTGCGGTGATAAATCAGTTGAAAATAACTGTTCCGGCTCAGGATGTAGAGGGTTATGGCACCCAGCAGACCGGGGAGGAAATAGAGCAATTCCCTGACGACCACGAAGACCATCAGCAACAGGAGCAAAATGATCATCACCTGTTTCACCTGACGGTTAAAGGTAACCGGGGTGTTCATGTACCTAAGTTACTCCGCTAAAAAAGGAAATCTTATGACCCCGGTTAGGTATCCGGTGATTTATGGTTTCAGGGAGGCCAGATCGATCACAAATCGGTATTTCACATCGTTGCGCAACATGCGTTCATAGGCTTCATTGATCTGTTGCATGGGAATGACCTCCACATCCGACGTAATGTTCTTTTCCGCGCAATAATCAAGCATTTCCTGGGTTTCCCTGATTCCGCCGACCATGGAACCAATGATGCTTCGTCGGTTACTGATGAGGGAAAAGGGGCTTACTTTAGGCTCGTGTACGGGTAAACCAACTACCAAGAGCTTGCCATGCAGGTCAAGCAGATCGAGATAACTGCTGTAATCATGGTCGGCTGAGATGGCATCCAGCAAAACATCAAAATGATCGGCATGGGCCTTCATGGCTGACTTATCGGTGGTCAGCAGAAAATGGTTGGCCCCCAACCGATAGGCATCTTCTTCTTTTTTGGGAGAGGTACTCAATACGGTGACCTCTGCTCCAAAGGAGGCCGCAAATTTTACCCCCATATGCCCAAGCCCGCCCAGGCCGAGTACACCGACTTTCATTCCGGGTCCAACCTTGGCATACCGTAGCGGCGAATAGGTGGTAATACCCGCGCAGAGAAGAGGGGCCGTGGCTTTAAGATCCAGCCTTTCGTCTATGCGTAATACATAATGCTCATCAACCACGATCTGGGTGGAATAACCACCCTGCGCAACAGTTACCCCATCCCTTTCCAGACCGTTATAGGTACCTGTCATGCCCTCTACACAATAGTTTTCCCAACCATTCTGGCAATTCTTGCAGGTGCGGCAACTGTCAATAAAAACGCCAACGCCAACCAGGTCACCGGTCTTATACCTGGTTACCGATTTACCCGTGGCGGTCACCTTTCCGATGATCTCATGTCCGGGTACCATCGGAAACAGGTTATTTCCCCATTCACCCCGGGTTTGGTGAAGGTCACTATGACAAACCCCACAATAGAGAATTTCGATCTTTACGTCAGAAGGCCTGATCTCCCTTCTTTCAAATTCATAAGGAGAAAGAGGCGTTTTGGCATCATACGCTGCAAATGCCCTGGTTGGGTATCCCATATAAACTGATATTATTTGATCAATATCTTACCCGATACACCACTGCTGGTGGTTTTATTGGGTACATCCGGCTGACCGCCGCCAACACTAACAAATAGGGAGCCGGATGGTTGGAATAAATTACCGGTTTCGGGATCCACCAGGCTCATCTGGTCGGGCGTAAGCGTAAACTTCAGTTCACGCGATTCACCTGCTTTCAGAAATACCCGTTGAAAACCTTTCAGCATCCGCAAAGGGGCTTTGCCCTTATGATCAGGGAAGGAGATATATAATTGGGCTACTTCTTCTCCATCATAGGGACCTGCATTTTTCAAGGTAACACTCAATTCCATTTTCTGTCCCTTTGGGAATTCCACCGGCAAAAATAATCCGCCGTATTGAAACCGCGAATAACTTAATCCATATCCAAATGGATACAAGGCCTGTCCCTTAAAATACCTGTAGGTGCGATTATCCATGCCATAATCACTAAAACCCGGAAGGTCTTCATCGCCTTTGTAAAAAGTCACGGGCAAACGGCCGGCTGGATTGTAATCACCAAACAACACATCCGCTACCGCCGTTCCAGCACTCTGGCCACCATACCAGGAGTTCAGGATAGCCGGAATATTCTCATCCTCCCAGGGAATGGCAATGGCACTTCCGGTCATCATGACAAAGACCACGGGTTTTCTTGTTTTTTTCAAGGCCTTCAACAACCCGGTTTGTACTTTAGGCAACAGGATGCTTGTGCGGTCGCCTCCATTAAACCCGGGCTCATTTACGGCCATTTCTTCACCCTCAAGCTGGGGAGAAATGCCCCCTACAAAAACGATGGCATCGGCATTTTTTACCCGGTTAGCCACCGCGGCAAAATCATTTTTCTCCCGCAAACCTGTCCGCAGGGATACATTGGCATAATCGTCTCCCTGCCAGTATTCCAGTACGATCTTGTATTTGGTGCCTTTGTTGGCATGCAGGGTATATGACTTCGCCCCCCAGCGGTTACGGGTCCAGGCATTGATTTCCTGTTTCCCATCCACGAGCAGGCGATATCCATCATCCGCGTTTACTTCAAATGTAACAGGGCCATCTGCCTGGGCCATAAACTCCCCGGAATACCGGGCAGAGAAATTCGCGGCGATCATGCCATTGATCACATCATCACCCCGTTGCCAGGACTGGTCAATACTGGTTTCCATTCTCGAACCTTTGGCAGGTCCTTTTAAATCGCGGTTGGGATAATATTCGGCTAAAAAACCTGGTTTGCCATTCCAGGAGAAAGTACCCAGACCGGTTACATATTTTAGCACGGTATCATTGGCAAAATTGGTCCCGAGTTCATATTGAACTTCCACATTTGTACCCAGTTTTTCTTTTATTCCTTCCAATACACTGGTCACGTGCGAGGGTGTACCATTGTAATTACCCAGTACCGCAATCCGGTTGTCGGCATTAGGGCCGATCACGGCAATTTTTTTTATTTTCTTTGAAAGGGGTAGGGTGGCATTTTCATTTTTTAATAAGACAATCGACTGCCTGGCCATTTTCAATGCATGTTGTTTATGGGCCGGTGCTTCCAGAGTCGAAGGAAGGGTTTTGGCAAAAGGAACCTTGTCAGCGGGGTCAAACATGCCCAGCCGGTAGCGGATTTGGAATAAACGTTTTACTGATTCATTTACCTGTGATTCCGGTACCAAACCACTGCGTACCGCTCCCACCAAGGCGGTATATACAGATACCCCGCATTCCACATCGGTTCCATGGATAAGCGCGTCAACGGCGGCAGCGGTGGAATCTTTATGTGTTTTATGAAAACTAAAGAAATCATTCAGCGCCCAGCAATCACTGGTTACATAACCGGTAAAGTTCCACTGTTTGCGCAGGATATCCGTCATCAACATGGAGTTGGCGCAGCAAGGCTCTGTGTTTACGGCATTGTAGGCACACATCACACCGGCTACTTTGGCATCTACTACCAGTTCTTTAAAGGCGGGCAGATAGGTATCCCAAAGGTCATAGGTGCTGGGGTTGAAATTATCGCTATGTCTGCTGGGTTCGGGTCCGCTGTGCACGGCAAAGTGCTTGGCGCAGGCTGCTGCTTTCAGGTAATTGGGATCTGTGCCCTGTAATCCCCGCACAAAGGCATGACCCAATTGTCCGGTAAGAAAAGGATCCTCTCCATAGGTCTCCTGTCCACGGCCCCAGCGTGGGTCGCGAAAAATATTGATGTTGGGTGTCCAGTAAGTAAGTCCCATGTATCGCTCGCCGTTACGTCCCTGTGCCGTGGCCAGGTTATGAACAGCCCTTCCTTCCAGGGCAGAAAAATCTGCCATCATCGCCAGTGAATTTGTATCCCAGGTGGCAGCCATGCCAATGGCCTGGGGGTAGGAAGTGGTTTTGTATGGGGTGCGCGCCACTCCATGAAGTACTTCATTCCACCAATCATAGGCCGGGATACCCAGACGGGGAACGGCGAGTGCCGCGTTTAGCATCTGCGCTACTTTTTCTTCGAGGGTAAGGCGGCTGACCAGGTCGTTTACCCGTTCATCCACGCTTCGGGAAGGATCCCACATGGGGTAACGCTTATAATCCTGGGAATGGGCAAGAAGTCCAGCCCCGATCAGGAGGAGGGTAAGAAGCTTTCTCATATATCAATCGTTGTTTCTGTTAACCTTTTTTTCGGGCCTGCAGCAGGGCATATTCCACTCCCCGCAATTCAGCCAGCCCTTTTAGTCTTCCGATGGCCGAATATCCAGGATAGGTTTTTTTCTTCAGGTCATCCAGCATCTGGTGACCATGATCCGGGCGCATGGGCAGGGATATTCCCCGTTTTTCCTGAATATCCAACACGGCTTCAACTACCGCATGCATATCCGTATCTCCGGCCAGGTGATCAGCTTCATAGAAATTGCCGGCACTGTCGCGTTTCGTATTGCGAAGATGTAAGAAATGTACCCTGTTTCCAAAACGACGCAACATGGCCGGGATATTATTATCGGCCCTGGCCCCATAACTACCTGTGCAGAAGCAAAGTCCATTAGCAGAAATAGGTACGGCTTCCAATAAGGCCGCGGCATCGGACTCGGTGCTGCATATCCTGGGTAGTCCAAGAATAGGGTAGGGAGGGTCATCGGGGTGAATAGCCAGGCTGAGGCCATGTTCTTCTGCTACAGGGGCCACTTCTTTCAGGAAATAAAAAAGATGCTCCCTGAGTTTTTGGGCATCTATTTCACGGTATTTCTCCAATTCAGCAAAGATATGTTCGGGGGTAAAAGCCTCGTCACTTCCTGGGAGACCCAGCATGGCGTTATGATAGAGGCGTTTTTTCTCCTCCTCACTCATTTGTTTTAACCGTTCCTCCGCTTTATTGATTTCTTCCGGGGAATAGTCCTTTTCAGCACCGGGTCGTTTTAACAGAAAAAGATCAAAGGCGACAAAAGAGCTGCGCTCAAAATACAAGGCGCGGCTGCCATCGGGCATTTCATAGTCCACATTGGTGCGCAACCAATCCAGGACCGGCATAAAGTTATAGGTGATGACCTTTAGTCCACAGGCCCCGGCATTTCGAAGGCTTTGCTTGTAGTTTTCAATATGCAACAAATAGTCGCCACTCTGACGTTTGATATCATCGCTTACGGGCAGGCTTTCCACCACGGTCCAGGTCATTCCCGCTTTTTCGATGAGGGCCTTTCTTTTATTGATCTCCTCAACGGTCCATATATCCCCAACTGGGATATGGTGCAGGGCAGTAACAACACCGGCACATCCGGCCTGGCGAATATCAGCGAGACTGACAGGGTCCTGGGGACCGTACCAGCGCATGGTTTGATGCATTTGAAACATAGAAGTCAACCAAAGTTATCCTGCTATGCCTGCCGACGAGAAGTAGTAGAACACCCCGAGGATGATCACTACTACTATCAGGGAAAGGACGACATCCCAGGTATTCCAGGATGCGCGGCTGGCCGCTTTGTCCGATTCCACGGTTGTAGCAAAGGTCAATCCTTCGATATGTTCCCGAGAAGGCGCCGGGGTAAACAAGCTGACCAGCACCATCACTACCACTGAGAACAGGAACAGGTAGATACAGAAGTAAAGGAAGTTGATTTTTGCGAAATCCAGAAGGATACCTTCCGGAAGTTCATTTTGTAATAACTGCAGCGTGAGTTTTAGCATACCCAACGCAAATCCGGCCACCATGGCGGAGTAAGCCCCTTTGGCATTCAGCCTTGGGAAGAATACACCCAGCAGGAATACGGCGGCAATAGGAGGAGCCAGGTACGACTGAACACTTTGCAGGTAATCGTACAGGCTGTTGGAAATACGACCCATCAGGGGAATCCAGACCATGCCTAATAATACGATCACCGCAGTAGCGATCCGTCCCACTTTTACCAGTTGTTTTTCACTGGCATCCGGATGTTGTTTCTTATAAATATCAATGGTGTACAGGGTGGAGCAGGCATTATAAACGGAGGCCAGGGAACTCATCAATGCGGCCAGCAAGCCACCGGCCAGCAAACCACGAAGTCCAACCGGCATGATCTGCTTCACCATTTCAGGGAAAGCGGCATTGGTATCGGTCAGGTGCAGTTTTCCCTGCTGATGCAGGGCGAAGGCAATCAGACCAGGAACCAGGAAGATGAAGAAAGGCATCAATTTCAGGAAGGCGGCGAAGATGGTACCACGACGGGCTTCACGCTCGTTGCGGGCGGCCAAACAGCGTTGTACGATATGCTGGTCGGTACACCAGTACCAGACCCCGACAATGGGCGAGGCAAATAGTAGCCCCAGCCATGGATATTCCGGATCGCTGAGCGGGCGGAACATGTTCAGCTTCTCTTTGGGGAAGGAATCCATCAAGGCGCCCCAACCACCGACTTCACGCAGACCAAAAAACAGGAGCACGGCGGAACCGGCGAGGAGAACAATGGCCTGGATAGCTTCGGTGTACATCACCGCGTGCAAACCACCCATTACTGTGTACACACCCGTTACCACGACAAGGATGATCGCCCCGGTCCAGAAGTCAACACCGAGGAATTGGTTAAACACCAGGGCACCGGCAAAGATGGTAACCGATGCCTTGGCAATGATATAGCTAAACAACTGTATGATGGATAATAACCTCCTGGATTGGGGGTTAAACCGTTTTTCTAGGAATTCCGGCATGGTGTACACCGAGCTTCTTAGGTAGAAGGGTACAAACACCCAACCTAAAATAAGTACGATGTAGGAGTGGAGCTCATAGTGGCCCAGGGCGGTACCAGAGCGCGCGGCTGATCCTGCTAACCCTACGATATGTTCACTTCCCACATTGGAGGCCAGAATGGAGGCGCCGATCACAAACCAGCCAAGGTTACGGTTGGCAAGGAAGTAATCAGAGGTTGTTTCCTTGCTTTTCCGGATACTCCAGACAGATACAAGGGCGATCACAATCAGGTAGAGGATAACAAAGATCCAATCGGTTGTTCCCAAAAAGTTCATACGGCAGTATTGATTTTGGCGTAAAAAAATAAAAGCCTGCCTGAGCAGGCTTTATTATTAAATAAATCGGTTGATGATATTTTCGAGGTATTCCTGTTTTCCGCTACGTACTTCGGGTTCCCCTTTTTCAATAGCGTAGGCCATAAGGTCTTCCAGATTGAGTTTGCCTTGCTCAAAATCCTTTCCTTTACCGGAATCATAAGAAGCGTACCGGTTGGCACGGATCTTTTTGTAATCCGATTTCTGCAGGATATTATCCGCGATGATAAGAGCGCGGGCAAAGCTGTCCATACCACCGATATGGGCATGGAACAGGTCTTCCGGATCTGTTGAATTACGACGGATCTTGGCGTCGAAATTGATACCACCGCCTTTGAAACCACCAGCTTCCAGGATGATGAGCATGGCTTCAGTCAGTTCGTTGATATTATTGGGGAACTGGTCGGTATCCCATCCATTTTGGTAATCACCGCGGTTGGCATCCATGCTACCCAGCAGACCGGCATCAACAGCCACCTGTAATTCATGGGTAAAGGTATGACCGGCCAGGGTGGCGTGGTTTACTTCGATGTTCAGGCTGAAATCATTCAGCAGGTCGTATTGACGGAGAAAACCGATCACGGTTTCACAGTCATAATCATATTGGTGTTTGCTGGGTTCGCAGGGTTTGGGTTCGATAAAGAATTTTCCTTTGAAACCATTTTTACGGGCATAATCACGGGCCAGCGTCAGGAACCGGGCCAGGTGTTCTTTTTCCCGCTTCATGTCGGTATTGAGTAAAGACATATAACCTTCCCGGCCACCCCAGAATACATAGTTTTCACCTTGCAGGGCAATGGTGGCATCCAGGGCGGTTTTAACCTGGGCGGCTCCATGGGTGAGTACATGGAAGTCGGGGTTTGTTGAGGCCCCGTTCATATACCGGCGATTGGAAAAGAGGTTGGCAGTAGCCCAGAGGAGTTTTACACCACTGGCTTTTTGCTTTTCGGCAAAATAGGCGGTGATGGCCTGCAACCTTTTTTCATTGTCCTTTACGTCGTTGGTATAATCAACAGCATCCACATCATGGAAGCAATAATAGGGCAATCCCAGTTTGGTGATAAATTCAAAAGCGGCATCGGCCTTGTCCTTAGCCCTTTCAACGGCGTCACTTTTTTCATTCCAGGGAAAGAGGTGAGTTGGCTCGCCAAAGGGATCGGCTCCTGAGCCACAGAAGGAATGCCAGTAGGCACAGGCAAAGCGCAGCCATTCTTTCAGGGGCTTGCCTGCAACGATCTTTTGTTCATCATACCAGCGGAAGGCTAATGGATTATCCGTTGCCGGGCCTTCATATTTGATCTGCCCTATTTCTTTGAAATATTCCTTGTTGCCTGTAACAATACTCATGGTTATTCATTAAAGGTGAAAAACTAATTTTTGGTGCCAGTTTGCGTATAGTTGGTTATATAGATCCCTTTCTTCCGGTTCAATGGTAAGAATGGGTTTTCGTTTAACGAATGCTTCTTTTTCATTTTTATAAACCCCGGCGCCGATGCCAGCCCCAATGGCGGCGCCATAGCTACCGTCGCCTTCATAGAATTCTACGGCCACTTGGTTTACATTGGCAAAAGCGCGGGTAAACACATCACTCAGGAATAAATTCGCCCGGCCTGCCCTGACCACAGAGGGGTTCATGCCATTATCACGCATGATATCTAACCCGTACCGGAAAGAAAAAGCGATGCCTTCCTGAACCGCCCGGATAAGATGCGGGGTATCGTGAATATTCAGGTCAATATCGTGGAAATGGGCACCAATGATCCGGTTATGGAAAATTCGTTCGGCTCCATTGCCAAAGGGAAGGGCAACCAGTCCATGGGAACCGGGTGACACACGGGCGGCCATTTCATTCAAACTTGAATAGGTATGGTTGGCGCCGGCAATTTGTTTGACCCAGCGGTTAAAAATGCCGGTTCCATTCAGGCAAAGCAAAACCCCGACACGGGGATCTTCCGGCGTATGGTTGACATGGGCAAATCCATTGATGCGAGATTCCCTGTCGTAATGCAAGGCATCGGTAACGCCATATATCACCCCGGAGGTACCGGCTGTGGCGGCCACTTCACCCGGGTGAAAGACATTTAAGGAAAGCGCGTTGTTTGGCTGGTCACCCGCTTTATAAGAAACCGGGATACCTGCTTTTAATTGTAATCGGGAAGCCGACCTAGCCGTCAGTTGGCCATGGTTGGAGAACACCGGTTGTATATCGGGGAAAAAATAGCGTTCAAATCCAAAATGATCCAGCACGTCATCGGAAAGACGGTTTTCCTGAAAATCCCAGAAAACACCTTCCGATAATGCTGATATGGAGGTGGTAATCTCTTCGGTCATTTTATAGGCAATAAAATCACCCGGGAGCATTACTTTCTCTACCTGCTCATACACGCGGGGTTCATGTTCCTGTACCCAGGCCAGTTTGCTGGCGGTGAAATTGCCCGGTGAATTGAGCAGGTGTGAAAGGCAACGTTCCTCGCCAATAGAGGCAAAGGCTTCCTCTCCTTTAGATACCGCGCGGCTGTCACACCATATTATAGCATTCCGCAGCACATTCCCTTCCTTGCCGGTAACCACCAGCCCATGCATTTGATAAGCGATACCGATGGCGCCAATCTCCATAGGATCGTATGACCCATGGGTATGACATTTTAAGATGGCTTGTTTTACAAATTCCCACCATTGATCAGGGCTTTGCTCGGCCCAACCAGGATTTTGAGAGAGAATGTCGGCTTCTTGTTCGGGGAAGGAGGCAGTCGCTAAGATTTGTTGTGATTGGGCATCCACCACAGTTACTTTCACAGAAGATGTACCTAAGTCTATACCCAGTAATAACATATTCGAGTATTATCTTTTCAAATATACAGTTAGAAAAAATGGGAAGGATGAAGACTCATCCTTCCGTTCTGCTTAGCTTGCTTGTCAAAAAACGAAAACTGTTGGTACAATAATTACTGGAGAAATGGCTGGCAAATTCGAGCAATCATTGCAATCGGTTTATATTAAAAAGAAACTAAATATCTGTTGTTTTCCTGAGGGCGGGTTGGTATTCCTTTTGGTTGGCATTTCTGCTGAAACCCTTGTCTGTACGATGTTGTAGCGAGACAAGCGGCGCGAGTTCCAAATCCTCCGGTTTCTACCTGTTTACCCTCAACGGGAGCTAAAGTAAGGAGTATTTTTGAAAAATGTGTAACCGATTGCACAATTTTTTTTAAAAAAGGATTATTTTAGCAAATCAGGGGTCTTTAAACCCATCATCATGTCGAAAGAAGTAACGATTTATGACCTTGCCAGGGAATTGAGTTTATCGCCTGCCACCATCAGCCGTGGTTTGCAGAATAACAAGAGGATCAGCAAGGAAACCACCAAGCGCATCCTGGCCAAGGCAGAGGAGATGGGTTACCGCCACAACAGCTTTGCCAGCAGTCTCCGCAAACAAAAGTCGCATACCATCGGCGTGATCGTTCACGAATTGAATTCCAACTTTATTACTTCGGTCCTGGCTGGTATTGAACGCATAACCACCGACGCCGGGTATGACCTGATCATAGCCCACTCCTCGGAGAGCTTTAAAAAGGAAGCTTCCAACGCCAGCAACCTGTTTCACAAACGGGTGGATGGCCTGATCGCCTCCCTTTCCTTTGACACCAAATCCCTTGACCATTTTCAGGCCTATTTTGATAAAGGGATTCCGGTGATATTCTTTGACCGGGTGGAGGAAAACTCCGATACCCCGAAAGTTATCATCGACAACTACCGCAGCGGGTACCAGGC
>JAYRZH010000069.1:0-16917 GCA_041916555.1 Chitinophagaceae bacterium
CACCGGTATGGGGCGGTCGCTCAATAATTCAAATCCATAATCATTCATGGAAATGGAGAATGTGATGGGCAATAACCGGCTGATCCGCGAGGCAAGGATGGCGCTCATGGCTTCATGTACAAACCGGCCTTCAAAAGGGTAAACCAACAGGTGAAACCCTTGTTTGGTTTCAATCTGCTCGATCAGCAATTCATCATGCCGGGGAATATGCGAAAGGTCGCGCTGGAGCTCAAATAACGGACGCAGGCTTTCCAGTTCAATACTGTCAGACTGTTCCAGGGCCTTGGTAAAGGTGTTGCGCAACACATGCCCCAGGTTTGCTGTCAGGCTCATCCGCCCACCCATCCAGGAAGGCACGATTGATTTTTTAGCCGTTGATTTTCGCACGGATACGGTCATATCCTTGATACCTACCAACTCCAGGTTACGCCCGGCCAGGGTAAACACATCACCCGGTTCAAGCCGGCTGATAAACCATTCTTCAATATGTCCGACATACCCTCCGGTTATAAACTGCACCTTGAGCATGGCGTCACTGACGATGGTGCCGATATGCATCCGGTGGCGCATGGCGATCCTGCGGCTCGTGATGCGGTAAACCCCATCCAGCTTTTCCACTTTTTTGTACTCATCATATTGTTGCAGGGCCGTACCCCCTTCTGTAATGTGGTGAAGGATCTCTATCCATTCATCCTCGGTCATATCCCGAAAACAATAGGTTGACCTTATTACCGGCAATAGTTCCTCAGAGCTAAACCCGTCTGAAATGGCCAGGGTGCAAAGGAACTGGATCAGTACATCAAAACAATTCATCAAGGGCGGCCGGCTTTCGATTTCGCCTATTTCGATGGCGGTCTTCAGGGCAGCGGCTTCTACCAGTTCGAGGGAATGGGTTGGCAGGAAATAGATCTTGCTTATGTCACCCGGTTGGTGCCCGCTTCGCCCGGCGCGTTGCAGGAAACGGGCTACCCCTTTCGGCGACCCCACCTGGATAACGGTCTCAACTGGCCGAAAATCTACTCCCAGGTCCAGACTTGCGGTACACACCACAGCTTTTAACCGACCTGTGTGCAGGGATTCTTCCACCCAGGTTCGCAGATCCTGTTCAATGCTGCCATGGTGCAAGGCAATGGCGCCTGCCAGTTCCGGGGCTACATTGAGTAAGGTCTGATACCAGAGTTCACTCATACCCCGGGTATTGATGAAAATAAGGGTGGTGCGGCTTTGTTCAATGATGGGCAATAACCTTTTGGCGAGTTTGATACCCAGGTGCCCCGCCCAGGGATACTTTTCAATTTCTTCGGGGATGATGGATTCTACCTCCGTTTTCTTATCCATATTAGCACGTACCAAAACTCCTTGGCCACCCCAGGGTGACCAGAGTACTTCGGCTGCTTCCTCCAGGTTTCCAATGGTGGCGCTGATTCCCCAGACCGATGCGGGTTTTATCCCTTCGTTTTTTTGAGTGTGGAAAATCCTTGCCAGGGCCAGTTCTACCTGAACCCCTCTTTTGCTGCCCAACAATTCATGCCATTCATCCACGGCAATGGTTTGGAGAGTGGTAAACAGATCGGGATAACCTTTTTGAGCCAGCAACAGGTGCAGGCTCTCCGGAGTAATGATAAGCACTTCCGGCATTTGTTTTTTCTGCGCTTGCCGTTCAGAGGTTGTTGTATCCCCGTTCCGGATACGCACTTTCCAGGACAATCCCAGTTCCGAGATCGCCTCTTCCATCGCCCTTCCAATGTCTTTGGCCAGGGCGCGTAGCGGAGTGATCCATAAAAGGCGAAGACCATTATTTTTCCGGGTAGAATATTCCGTTGGATATTCATTTATATAGGCAATCAGGGCCGATAGAAAAACAGAATAAGTTTTGCCACAACCGGTAGGGGCGTTTACCAACCCGCTTTTACCATGGAGGATATGGGCCCAGGCTTCTTCCTGAAAAGAAAAAGGTTTGAGTCCTTTGGAAGACAACCAGGATTGAATGATATGATAGCCGAGTGATTTTTTCAAAGGGTTTTCAAATATTCGATAACAGCTTTTCTCTCTGCCTCATTCAGCTTGTCCCCAAAATAATGACCCTGATTGCCATATCCTGGCAGGGTGGTATTGTACACCTTATTTGATTCCGGGGCTTCCTTTATCGTGTAAACCCAGCCTACTTTTTGATAATCATAAACGGGTTTATCAAAATCGCGTGACCAATATACCGGACGGAGGGCACTATTGAGCAAGGCCTCCAGGGTGGGGACGGAGCCATTGTGCAGATAGGGGGCTGTTACCCATACACCGTCGAGGGGAGGGGCAATATACCCTTTAAAAGGTTCCAGCCTTGCCGGATGTTCTCCAGTGGTGAACCAGCTCCGGTTAAACCAGTTTACAAATTGAGGGTTGGAGTAATTGGAGCTATGCAGGAGGGAATCTGTCTGGATGACAGATTGCGGTATCAGCAGGTTGGGATAATAAGCCCCCCCATCATAGCGGCCATGACAACGGGCGCAATTGTCATTAAAAACCAACCGGCCTTTTTCAACCAAATCCTTGTCCGTGGTACGTGGATAGGCCGGCGCCTGAAGGGTACGCAAATAGGCCAGCACATCGGGCATATGCCGGTCCACTTCCGCGGACTCACTGGTGTCCCTTACGGTTAGCAGATTGGAAGCCATCAGGAAACGGCCAAAATCACCACGGCCAAATCCATTATAAAACATCCCGTTTTTCTTTTTTAACAACCACCAGGCAGGCACATCGGTTGGGATTACCTGGTCGGGTATATCCAGCATTGGATTTTTTTGCCACTGAAAACTAACCGGGTCGCGGTGAGCGGCCAAAACAGCCGCCAACCGGTCTGCCGCATTCACACCCCGGGTAGCAGTGTACAAGTATGGCCCCACTGTTTTTGCCACTTCAAAAAAAGAGGCGGCAGCCCGGTATTTTTTGGGATGGAGGGTTTTCAGAAATTTCTCCGCTTTTTCCAACCGGTCCTTATTCAGGTTCTCCTTGTCACTAAAATCGGCAAATGTATTACCCATGCCAATGTAGAGTTTGCCTTCAAACACCTGGGCATGGCATTGGAGACAATTAGGGGCAATAAGGATTTCACCATTATCGGCTTTTATGGCCGTGTATTCATGTGGTATCCCTTTATTGAGAGAATCCCTTTCCAGCAGGATGGGTTGTTTACCAACCCCCATCCGGAAGATATTCTCGGGCACCCCGCCTTTAACATAATCGCCACTGATCAGGTATTGGTAGCCTTTGTCAACATCGCCATTCATGCGTTGCTGGCTGGGAGGGATGGGTACCGGTCTTTTCTCCGGGTCAGTGAGAAAAGAAAACAGACCGACAAGGGTGGTGAGAAGAATAAGGAGCAGGGATTTATTCATGAAACAAATTTAGGTAATAGAGGATTTTTTACCACAGAGACACAGAGTTATTCACCACAGAGACACGGAGGATTTTTACCACAGAGACACAGAGACACGGAGATAATATATTATTCTGATAGTAGCCTCCGGATCAATTTGTTATTTGTAATCTAATAACGAATTATTAAAAATCCTCCGTGCCTCCGTGTCTCTGTGGTAAAAAAAACCCCTGTGCCTCCGTGTCTCTGTGGTAAAAAAGCCACTGTGCCTCTGTGGTTTAATCTTGCATTTCCTCCCCAAATCCTATCTTCGCACCACCATGACAGAGAAAATTTTGATCCTTGATTTTGGTTCTCAGTACACCCAATTGATCGCCAGGGCCGTTCGCGAGGCCAATGTTTACTGCGAGATCATTCCTTACCACAAACCCATTGAATTTGAGCCCGGATTAAAAGGTATTATCCTCAGTGGTTCCCCTTTTTCTGTCAATGATCCACAGGCGCCTGAAGTACCGGTGGAGGCCCTCTCTCAAAAAGTGCCGGTATTGGGGGTTTGTTATGGGGCCCAGTTAACCGCCAAACAGTTTGGCGGCCGGGTGGAGAAAAGCAATAAAAGAGAATATGGCCGGGCCTACCTGCATCGTCAGAAAGAGGATGTGATCCTGAAAGATGTGATGGAAAGTTCGCAGGTATGGATGAGCCATGGTGACTCCATTCTGGAAATGCCTGGAGGTTTTGAGATATTAGCCACCACGGAAAATATTCCCGTAGCCGCCTTTAAGAAGAGCCAGGGGGCCCAGGCACTTTACGGATTACAGTTCCATCCGGAAGTTTATCATTCGATTGAAGGAAAAAAGATCCTGCATAATTTTCTGGTACAGGTTTGCGGGTGCAGCCAGGACTGGACCCCGGCCCACTTTATTTCAGATACAGTGGAGGCGCTGCGCAAACAAATTGGCGACCGGAAAGTCATCATGGCCCTCAGCGGTGGCGTAGATTCCACCGTGGCCGCAACCCTGATCCATAAAGCGATCGGTGATCGGTTGTATGGTATTTTTGTTGATAACGGCGTTCTTCGCAAAGACGAGTTTGGCTCGGTTCTGGAGACCTATGCCAGACTGGGATTGAATGTAAAAGGAGTGGATGCCAGGAACCTGTTTTATAATGAACTGGCTGGTAAAACCGACCCCGAGGCCAAGAGAAAGACCATCGGAAAATTATTTATCGACACCTTCCAGGAAGAAGCCAGGCATATTGAGGGGATTGGATTGTTGGGACAGGGGACCATTTACCCTGATGTGATTGAAAGCGTATCGGTTCATGGACCTTCGGTGACCATCAAGTCTCACCACAATGTGGGTGGCCTGCCGGAGAAAATGCACCTGGAACTGGTTGAACCTCTCCGGTACCTGTTTAAAGATGAGGTAAGAAAAGTTGGTCGCGAACTCGGCATACCGGCCGATATGATAGACCGCCATCCTTTTCCGGGACCAGGCCTGGCCATCCGTATATTGGGCGAAGTGACTCCCGAAAAGGTACAATTGTTGCAGGAAGCAGATGATATTTATGTAAAAGCCCTGAAACACCACCACCTGTATGCAACGGTTTGGCAAGCTGGCGCAATCTTGTTACCGGTGAAAAGTGTGGGGGTCATGGGGGATGAACGGACCTACGAATACACCGTGGCCCTTCGGGCAGTGACAAGTGTGGATGGAATGACAGCAGACTGGGCCCATCTTCCTTATGATTTCCTGGCGAATGTATCCAACGAGATCATTAACAACGTACGCGGCATAAACCGCGTGGTGTACGATATCAGCAGCAAGCCGCCTGCAACTATTGAGTGGGAATAGGTCTTGCTTAAACCTATAATATGAGAAGAACCTGGGTGTTATGGTTTGTTTGTTTCCTCGTGACCGGTCCCTTACTGGCGCAAACACAGGAGAAAAGGAAAGTGGCGGTATTCAGCCCCCTTTACCTTGATTCCGCCTTTGATGCAAACCATACCTATCGGTATGCCACCGAGTTCCCCAAATTCATTGGCCCGGGACTGGAATTCTATGAAGGGGTGCAACTGGCCATCGACTCGCTGAATAAACAAAAAGCCTCCCTCGAGTTTTTTATTTATGACACCCGTTCAACCTCTCAAAGCCTCGCCGATCAATTGAATGAAGCCGTAAATAACAAGGTGGAACTCATCATTGCCCACATCACCGGCCGGGAATTGTTTCAGTTTGCCAAAGTGGCCAAAGATCATCAGATTCCACTGGTCAATGTTAACCTCCCCAACGATGGAGGCATTGCCAATAACCCCTATGTAATTATTCTCAATACCACCCTCCGGTCACACTGCGAAGACCTATATCGCTATCTTCAAAAGAATTACCCAACCGACAAAATGGTATTTTATACCCGCAAGGGTCAGTTGGAGGACATGATCAAGGGATATTTTACCGAGATTGGAAAAAACACCCCCGGAGTGCCGGTTGATATCAGGTATATTGATCTTCCGGCCAATTTTACCAGCCAGCACATCCTGGCCCCATTGGACAGTACCCGAAAAACTGTCACCATTGTCGGAAGCCTTGATACCACCTTTAGTCATTCCATCCTGGGTAAACTGGGAACCGCGGCAAAAAGTTACAAACCACTTGTGATCGGTATGCCCACCTGGGACAATGAGGATTTCTCACGCCCGGAATGGAAAGGGGTCGAGATCATGTTTACCACCCCCTTTTTTAACCCCCGGACCGACAAATTGAGTCTTTCCATAGTTGACTATTTCAATAAACACCTGTATGCCAAACCCAGTGATATGGTGATTCGGGGGTATGAAGCCACCTGGAAATTTACCAATCTCCTGCTGAAATATGGTACCGACCTCTCCTCCAACCTGGGGAGCCGGGAATTTAACCTGATCCGGAGCTTTGATATTCAACCTGTCATGAACAGGACCACCCTGGCGCTTGATTATTTTGAAAACAGGAAATTGTACTATGTTAAGTGGCTGGATGGTACCTTTAAGTCCCTGAATTAAATCCTTTGAAAAGTCAGGGTTCCAGTTGTAACCTGCTCCGCACCCCACTCGTCTAATTTTTCGGAAAAAAACAATCAGCAATGAAAAAAGGTATTTTATTGGTCGTACTGGCCGCATTTGTTATGTCAGGTTGCCGGGAAATGTTTGGCAGAAGGATTCGTGGCAATGGGAATATTACCAGTCAGACCAGAACCCTGTCCGGGTTCGACCGGATAGATATTGGCGGTGCCGCCAAATTGTATGTTAGACAGGATTCCGTTTACTCCGTCAGAATTGAAGGCGATGAAAACCTGCTCGCCTATTATGAGACCGATGTGGAAGGGAATACCCTTTACCTGCATGAGGCCAATGGAACGAACCTCCGCACTACCCGTGGATTTAAGGTCTATGTTTCCGCCCCCAACCTCAAGGAATTCCGCGTGAGCGGGGCCTGTGACCTTTATAGCGAGAATCAGATCCAGTCATCCGATAAACTCTTTGTTCACCTGAGCGGTGCCTCCGAAGTACAGATGGATGTCAAAGCACCAAAGGTAGAAGCCGAACTGTCCGGGGCAGGCACCCTTAAATTCAAGGGCGAAGCCAAAGATTTTGAGGTCAATGGATCAGGAAGCACCGATGTCAAGTGCTATGAACTGCTGACAGAGAATACCAAGGTCTCCATCTCTGGGGCCGGGGATGCTGAGGTTTCGGCGAGTGTTAAACTGGATGTCCATGTTTCCGGTGCCGGTTCGGTACATTATAAAGGGAACCCCAGCGTCAGCCAATCGGTTTCGGGAGCCGGGAGTGTTACCAAAAAAGATTGATCTACACCAGATACTTAAAGGGAAGTGTACTTTACCGAGATACGGATATTGCTATTCCTTCCCTTATCATCCGTACACGATATTTTTACCGGTCCTTCCCTGGGCAGAAAGAACAGTTTCTCCCCCGGGGAGGACGACCGGTAAAACTGGTCATCCACATACCAGTACACCCGGCTTACATCATTGCCAGTCTGACAGGCTAATTGTAAAGGTTCCGGGTTCTTTCTGCTCAGAAAATACTCCCCATTGGCCGTTGGGGAAAGAATCAGGGGCGCCCGCCCTTTAAAGATCACCTCACATTCGGGGTTATGCGGAGGGATTCTTTCATACTTCAACTGATTTTCTTCATACCAGTTTTGCATATCGGGCTCAATCAGGCGGATCATTTTCTTTTTGTATCCACTGGCCGGAAGACAACTTTTGCAGTACGATATCTTTTCATCAGGGCTTACATAAATCTCCTGCCGGTTGGAACAGGGTATGGTAGTGGATACCAGGGGAATATAATGATCCATCACCAGGTGTTCGCAGAACGGTGAAGGGGGAAGCCCGGTTTCAGAACAAACTTGTCTGATTTCACAATCCGGGGGAGGATCAATCCATTCGTTCTCCGCATCGTAGTCAATCGTATTAAAAATGCGAAACAATAATGGGGTGGCGGTTTGCGCACCGCTTAAATCGGCGATTCCCACCCCGGAGAAATTTCCAACCCAGACACCAACAGTAAAATGTTTGTTGTACCCGATACTCCAGGCATCCCTTCGGCCATAACTCGTACCTGTTTTCCAGGCAATCCGTGGCATTTTTTCCGTGGCACCCCAGTTAAGTGGAAAATCGGGTCTGTTTACTTTGGAGAGAATATCGGTGATCATAAAACTCGCGGCCGGACTTAATACTTTTACCTGCCGGGGGCTGGATTCGGTGCGGAGGTATTTTGGGGCATACCAGGTTCCATCCAGGGCAAATGAACTAAAGAGGGCAGTCAGTTCTTCCAGGCTGGTGCCACAACCTCCCAGGATGAGGGATAATCCCAGTTTCTGCTGGTCTTTTTTTACCTGTTTAAAATCACAGGAAATCAGTTTGTTCACCAGTTTATCTTTTCCAAGCATCCTCAACCCTTTAACGGCCGGAATATTGAGGGAATGGTCCAGGGCATATTCCATGGTTACATACCCGTTGAATTTTTCATCATAATTTTCAGGGGCATAACCCTGGTAATTAACCGCTACATCGGTCATGATGGTCTTTGGCGTAAGCAGGCCCTCATCTATACAAAGCCCATACAGCAAGGGTTTCAGCGTGCTTCCGGGTTGTCGGATGGCCCTGGCGCCATTTACCTGGCCACCATCGGTGGTATCGGAAAAGGATCCCGATCCTACATAGGTGATCACTTCATGGGTCCTGTTATCAAGGATGATCACCGCGGCATTTTTGATCTGCCGGAGTTTCAGTCCGCGCACATAATCTTCCACAAGCCGTTCCGTCTTTAACTGGGTGTTCAGGTTAATACAGGTTGGAATATTATGCCCGCCTTGACGGGTCAGGCGATAGGCCAGGTGAGGAATATAGGTTGGTACCCTTCCCCTTTGGGCATTCAGGGGTTCAGCCTTTGCATCCGCTATTTCCTTTTGAGTAAATACTTTGTCATCGGCAAATTTTTGCAACCACCTGTTTCTTTCCTTTATTATCAGATCATTGTGTCTTCCAATCACCAGGGATGAAGGCCGGTTGGGAATGATGGAAAGCGCCGTGATCTCGGCCAGGGAAAGATGATCCGGGGCCTTATTAAAGTATAGAAAAGCGGCCGCCTTAACGCCTTCTATATTCCCGCCATAAGGAACCAGGTTGAGGTAAAGCTGAAGGATCTCCCGTTTGCTGTACTTGAGTTCCAACTGCAGGGCCCGGAACATTTCAATGATCTTGCTACCCAGGGTCCGCTTCCGGGGTTCCAGCAACCTGGCTACCTGCATGGTGATGGTACTGGCGCCGGAAGTACGTTTCAGACGAAACAGGTTCTTGAAAAATGCCCTTGTTACCGCAGCCGGATTGATGCCCGGATGGGCGTAAAAATACTTGTCCTCCTTGGCGATGATCGTTTTTTGTAACAGGGGTGAGATTTCCTCCAATTCGGTTACCATCCTCCATTTTTCATCCTGGGTCAGGTAGGCATGAATGATCTCTCCCTTGCCATCTGTCACTATCGGGGAAAAATCCGGAGGCGAAGGGGGCGGGAAGATCAAATGCAGGATAAAGAAAAGCCCTGTCAGGGCCAGCAGGACCAGCCCGGTCCGCCTGGCGGCTTTTAACAAAGTTTTTCGGGTAATCCTTATGGAGAAAAATTTTCGCATGCCTCCTAATAGTGTCAATGCAAATTTGCATTGATTTCGGTACTTTTAATCAACTTTATTTGATTCTCCACTCCATTCAACCATTCCGTATGCGCATACGACTGTTTAGCCTTTTCCTGGCCCTTACAGGGCTACTAACGCTTTCGTGTAACCGAAATGCCGTTATTCTTGAGTCAACCAATGCCAAAGACGAAGTGCCCCTGCTCACCAACCTGACCTTTCGTTTCAATAAGGCGCTGGTTCCCGATTCCCTGTTAAACAACTGGGATTCCACCGAGTTTATTTCCTTTAAACCGGCCATTCGCGGCCGTTTTCGTTGGGAAAGCCCGGATATTCTTGTCTTTTCCCCGGCAGCCCCTCTTACCCCCGCTACTTCCTACTCTGCTTCTTTTACAAAAGAAGTGCTTCGCTACAGCAAATTTGGGAAAGTGGAAAAAGGAGATGATATCAGCTTTCATACGCCCTACCTATCTGTGGATGATCTCCAGGTTTTCTGGACAGCCAAGGATGAATCGGGTAAAAATGCCTATCCACAAGTGGATATTTATTTTAACTATCCCGTGAAACCCGAGGAGATCAAGGATAAACTAAACATATTGGTGGATGGAAAGGAAAGAGATTTTTCCGTGGTGACGCAGTCACCGGAGAACAAGATTTCTGTTTCCATCAACGGTCTTACTCTGGAGGACAAGGACTACCAGGTAAAAGTAACCCTGGGTAAGGGTGTCAAACCGGTGGAAGGCAACAATGCTACGGCCGAAGACCTGGTAGAGAACTTCAATATCCCTTCTCCATACATTCTATTGATCCAAAGTGTGGAGGGGCGTCACGATGGCCAGGAGGGAACCGTGGAGATCAGGACCAGCCAGCCCCTGGTAGCCGAGAACCTCAAAACCTATATCAGGATCGATCCGGAACTGAACTACTCCGTTGAACTCACCGAATCCGGTGCCCTGATCCGCAGCGAGGCTTTTGATGTGGAGAAAAGTTATACCATCAATTTCATTAAAGGGATGCGCGGAAGGCTTGGGGGTGTGCTAAAAGAAGAAGTTTCGCAGCAAGTGGCATTTGGCGAATTGGAATCAGGTATCAATTTCACCAATGGCAAGGGGGTCTATTTGTCGAAACAAGGCGCCAAAAACCTTGAGATCAGGATCGTTAATACCCCAAAGGTCAAGCTCATTGTGTCAAAAGTATATGAGAATAATATCCTGATGGCCCAGCATTACGGTTATTCGCCCAGGGAAAGGAACTCCTTCTATGGCGAGGATGAATATGCTGTAGAAGAAGTATCCTATGCTTCTTACAACGATATGGTACTTGGCGATGTGATCTTTGAAAAGGAAATCGATACCCGCACCCTTCCCCGGAGCAGCGGTGGTCACTTGTTGAATTTTTCCCAGTTTGAAGACCGGCTAAAAGATTTCAATGGCATCTACCATGTTCAGGTTAGGTCGATGGAAAGTTATTGGCTGCGGGACAGCCGTTTTGTATCTGTATCCGATATTGGGTTGATTGCCCGCGAAGGGGTTGACAAGATGGTGGTCTTTGCCAATTCCATTAAAAATGCCAATGCCCTCTCCGGGGTGAATATCCTGGTTTATGGAAGCAATAACCAATTGCTGGGAACCGGATCAACAAACGGTGACGGCGTGGCGGAGATCGCCCTGGCGAAAAAAGAGTTTAGTGGCTTCAAGCCGGCCATGGTCATCGCGAAAACAGCGGATGATTTTAACTACCTGCCCTTTGGTTCTACCCGGGTAAATACGTCCCGCTTTGATGTGGGAGGGAAAAGAAATAACTCCACCGGGCTGGATACTTATATCTATGCCGAAAGGGATATTTACCGCCCCGGGGAGAAGATCAATTTTTCCGTGATCGTTCGCGACAAACAATGGAAAAGTCCCGGCGAATTGCCCGTGGTAATGAAGATGCTGATGCCCAATGGCAAAGAACTGAAGACCTTCCGCAAAACCCTGAATGAAGAGGGAAGCATTGAAGGGTCCATCGACCTGGCCCTTTCCGCCATTACAGGGGGTTATACCCTGGAAGTTTATTCTTCCAATGAAGTGCTGCTTGGCACGCAGAATTTTAATGTGGAGGAATTTGTACCCGATCGTATCCGGGTGCAATCCAAACTGGATAAAGAGGCCCTACAGGTCGGAGAAACGGCCAATGTACAGGTTACAGCCACCAATTTCTTTGGTCCACCGGCGGCTAACCGGAAATATGAATTGGAAGTACAGGTAAGGAGACAGTATTTCAGCCCGGAGAAATTTGAAGGCTTCAATTTCGACCTGCAAAATATGAGTTCGGTTTTTGATAAACAAGTGAGTGAAGGACAGACCGACGCCAATGGACAGGTTTCAGGATCCTATACGCTGTCGGATATGATGAAGAACATGGGGATGTTACAGGCCGTTTTCTATACAACCGTTTTTGATGAAACCGGCCGCCCGGTCAGCCGCAGTTCATCCCTTAAACTATATACCCAACCGGTTTTCTTTGGCATTCAGCGCGAAGGTTATTATTACCAACCTTTGAATACCGCAGCCCGGTTTAAACTGGCAGCCGTTAACAAATCTGGGGCAGGTACCTCAGCCACCGCCAGGGTACAGGTGATCAAACATGAATACCACACCAACTTGGTAAAGAGTGGGGGGTATTTCAGGTATGAATCGCAAATGGAAGATAAGATGATGGAGGAGAAGACGCTGACCATCGGCACAGGTTCTTCCTATGCCTATGTGCCCCGGTCACCTGGTGATTACGAAATCAGGGTATATGCGCCCGAAGCCAATACCTATGTCAGCGAATCCTTCTACAGCTATGGCAATTGGGGATGGGGTTCTGCAAACAGCACTTTTGAAGTAAACAATGAAGGGCACGTAGATATAGCCCTGGACAAAGGCAAGAACGCCTATTTTACCAATGAATCAGCCGTGGTCACATTTAAGGCGCCATTTGACGGGCGTATGTTGGTGACAATGGAAACTGACAAACTGGTTTCATACCAATATGTCAATGTGGAGAAAAGAACCGCTCAATTAACCCTTCCCATAACAGCGGATCATTTGCCAAACGTGTATGTAACCGCCACCCTGATCAAGCCCCATGAATTTACGGATATGCCGCTGACCGTGGCGCATGGATACCAAAGCCTGAAGGTGGAGGATAAGGGTCGCAAAATGAGTGTGGAGGTAGTGGCTAAGAAAACGGTTAGGAGCCGGACCAGTCAGGAAGTAAGGGTAAAGGCGGCCCCTGGAAGCTATGTCACTCTTTCGGCTGTGGATAATGGGGTGTTGCAGGTGAGTGATTTCAAAACCCCCGATCCCTATGCGCATTTCTACAGTAAAAAAGCCCTGCAGGTAAATGGCTATGATCTTTATCCGTTGCTCTTCCCGGAGATCAGGGGAAGATTGAGCAGTACGGGTGGTGATGGTGACCTTTCGATGGAAAAAAGGGTGAACCCCATGCCTGCCAAGCGGATCAAGATCGTTTCGTATTGGAGTGGTATAGCCAAAGCCAATGGCAGTGGGGAGGCTGTATTCAATGTCAATATTCCTCAGTTTAGTGGCGAAGTAAGGTTGATGGCCGTAGCCTATAAAGGCGCCAGCTTTGGTGCCGGTGAAAATACCATGACCGTGGCGGATCCGGTAGTGATCAGCACTGCGTTGCCCAGGTTCCTCAGTCCGGGTGATACGGTTACGGTCCCCGTTACCCTGAGCAATACCACCGCCAAGGCTGCCGCTGTCAGTGCCCAGCTAAAAACAGAAGGGCCACTTAAAGTATTGGGAGTCGCTTCCCAGTCGGTCAACCTCCCTGCCAATAGTGAAGGCCGCGCGGTATTCCGCATCGTGGCCGATCCGGTCATTGCGGTATCAAAACTGAGGGTGGAAGTAAATGGGATGGGGGAGAAATTCTATGATGAAACCGAAATATCGATTCGCCCGGCCAGCACCCTCCAAAAGCAAACCGGAAGCGGAGTGGCAAAAGCAGGATCAACACAAACCATCAGGATCGGAACGTCGGACTTTATTCCCTCCAGTGTGGATTACAAACTGGTGGTCAGCCGCAGCCCGGTGATCGAATGGGGCAAGCACCTGGAGTACCTGGTGCAATATCCCTATGGTTGTACCGAACAAACGGTTTCATCGGCCTTCCCGCAATTATATTTTGGCGACCTCGCAGATGGGATGAAGAAAAAAGGAGTGACCGCAATGAATGCCAACTACAATGTAATGGAGGCCATCCGGAAAATAAAAATGCGTCAGGTTGAAAATGGCGCTGTCACTTTATGGGATGGTGAAGGGGAAGCCCATTGGTGGGCCACAGTATATTCAGCCCATTTTCTGCTGGAGGCGCGCAAAGCTGGTTTCACGGTAGAGAATAATCTGCTGGATCCCATGCTGGCCTATCTGACCAACCGGTTGCGTAACAGGGAGACCATTACCTACTATTACAACCGAGACCAGAACCGAAAGATTGCGCCCAAGGAAGTACCTTATAGTTTGTTTGTATTGGCCCTGGCCGGTCGTTCAAACATTCCTTCCATGAATTATTACAAGTCCAATCCCGATCTGCTGGCGCTTGATGGTAAATACCTCTTATCGGCGGCTTATGCGGTGGCGGGTGATAAGAAATCATTTAATGGCTTGCTGCCTGTAGCCTTTGCCGGCGAGGAATCCGTTTCCCAATCAGGAGGAAGTTTCTATTCCGATTTGCGGGATGAAGGCATTGCCCTGAATGCTTTGCTGGAAGTTGACCCGGCTAACAAACAGGTTGGGGTCATGGCCCGGCATGTCAGTGATAAATTAAAAACACGGGAATGGTTGAGTACACAGGAACGGGCTTTTGGTTTTCTGGCTTTGGGAAAGATCGCCCGTACATCGGCGCAATCCACCGCCACTGCAGAAATCCGTGTTGGCGGAAAAACAATGGCCAGGGTGGAAGGTGGTAGCTGGACAGGCACCAAGGATGTCCTGAAGGGAAATGACATAGAGATCATTACCAAGGGGAATGGTCAATTGTATTATTATTGGGAGGCCGAGGGCATCAATGCCACTGGTGGTTATAAGGAAGAAGACAGTTACCTGAAGGTACGCCGTCAATTCTATGACCGCTTTGGTCACCCGATATCAGGAAACACATTTAAGCAAAACGACCTGATCGTGATCGGCATATCCCTGGAGAAATCTTATTCCGGTTCGGTGGAGAATATCGTGATCACCGACCTGCTGCCGGCGGGCTTTGAAATTGAGAACCCGCGGACCAAGGAAATTCCAGGCATGGATTGGATAAAGGATAGCTATAGTCCCGCAGCCTTAGATGTGCGGGATGACCGTATCCACTTCTTTGTCGATATGTTTAATAACCGGCAAACCTATTACTATGCGGTACGCGCGGTATCACCCGGCTATTATCGAATGGGGCCGGTAAGCGCAGATGCCATGTATAAAGGGGAATATCATTCCTACCATGGCGCAAGGATGGTGCGGATCGAGTGATCTAACCTAAACGGCTAACAAATAAAAAAGTCCTCCACATTGGAGGACTTTTCATTTTGACTTATTTAAGAGGTTCAGTAGTTGTCTCTGAATCCGCCACGGTCGCGGTTGAATCCGCCGCCGCCGCCGCCTTTGCGGAAGCCGCCACCGCCGCCGCCGCCAAAGCTTCTTTTCTTAAATCCACCGCCACCGCTGCCGCCTTCTTTGGGGCGACTTTCGTTAACGACCAGGTTACGGCCTTCAACTTCTTTGCCGTTCAACTGGGCGATAGCTGCTTGCGCTTCTTCGTCGTTTGGCATTTCAACAAAACCAAACCCTTTGCTGCGCTGGGTGAATTTGTCGGTTACGATCTTGGCAGAACTAACCTCGCCAAATTGGGCGAACAGGTTGGACAAGTCTTGATCTTTCAGACCCCAACTCAGGTTTCCTACGTAAATGTTCATGAAAAAAAAGGTTTTAAATAAAAAATAAGTGCAACAGTGAAACAGGTAACCTTTGAACATTCACGAAAAAATGGAATCGTTCAGGGGACTTGTGAAACTGAAAGAGCACCAATACAATACAAAATAACGTTTTTTTCCACAGAAAAGTATCACCAAAAAAAATCCGCTGAAAATCAGCGGATTTTATAAATACTTAAGGTAGAATCAGTTATTCAGCCACAACTTCAAATTCCACATCGGTCGATTTGCCACCGCCAAAGTCAATGGTTGCTTTGTAGGAACCCAGTTCCTTCACTTCATCATTGATTGTGATGCGTTTACGATCGATGTCATAGCCTTTTTGGTCGCGGATGGCCCGGCTCAGTTGCAGGGAGGTTACGCTACCAAAGATCTTTCCGCTGGTACCGGTTTTGGCACCTACTTTCAGCGGGGCTTCGCTCAGTTTGGCCACCACATGGTTGATTTCAGCAAGCATGGCTTCTTCTTTCTTCTTCTGTACTTTCAGCCACTCTTCGAGTTGCTTGCGGTTACCGGGGTTGGCTTCCACGGCTTTCTTCTGGGGGATCAGGAAATTACGGGCATACCCGTTACGGACCTTAACGATCTCATTTTTCCCACCCAGGTGATCTACGTCTTGAATCAGTATTACTTCCATGGGCTCCTCCTTATTTTAAAAGATCGGTTACGTACGGCAATAACGCCATCTGGCGGGCTTTTTTGATGGCTTCACCTACCAGACGCTGGTACTTTAGCGAGTTACCAGTGATACGGCGGGGGAGCATCTTGCCCTGCTCATTCAAAAACTTTTTCAGGAACTCCACATCTTTATAATCGATGTAGCGGATGCCATATTTCTTAAAACGGCAATACTTCTTTACGTGCGTATCGGTTTTAATGGCGGTCAGGTATTTGATCTCATTCTTTGCCATGTGTTAAGCCTCCACTGCTTTTTCGGTTCCTGTATGTACGCCACTTCTCTTTTTTGCATTGTACTCGACGGCGTATTTATCGAGCTTGGTCAACAGCTGACGAAGAACATTATCGTCACGCAGAAGCTGGATCTTCAGCTTCTCATTGAAGTCGGATGGCGCAGAATATTCCAACACCCAGTACAGACCAGTGGTCTTCTTCTGGATGGGATACGCCAGTGATTTTAATCCCCAGGGATTCGTGTGCACCAGCTTTCCACCATTATTGGTCAGAAAGTCGATGTACTTCTTCTGTTCTGCTTTGAAATCTTCTTCACTCAGAACAGGGGTAAAAATCACCATCAATTCGTAATTGTTCATTACCCTGTTTTTTGTTAATAAAATTGTTTAAAAATGGGCTGCAAAGATAGGCGGTTTGGGGGAGATTTTTTGAATAATGATTATTAATTATTAATTGAAGGCAGCAGGGTGGGGGAACAG
>JAYRZH010000070.1:0-16661 GCA_041916555.1 Chitinophagaceae bacterium
CGGATTTATTATAGTGGTAAACCGGTAGAAGCCCGCCGCCCACCCTGGGATGGGGGATGGATCTGGGCCAAGGACAAAATGGGCCGGCCCTGGATGACTGTAGCTTGTCAGGGTTTGGGGGCCAGTGTTTGGTACCCCTGTAAAGACCATCAGAGTGATGAACCCGATCGTGGGGCAATTTTGAAAATGGTGGTGCCCGATTCCCTCGTGGCTGTAGGTAATGGTAGAAAGACTGAAGAAAAACAAATCGGGAATGGCAAGAAACTAGTTACCTGGGAGGTAAAGAATCCCATCAACAATTACAATATCATCCCTTATATCGGTCATTATGTAAGTTGGTCTGAAACTTATGCCGGTGAAAAGGGCAACCTGGATTGCAGCTATTGGGTTTTGGATTATGACCTTGAAAAGGCAAAACCTCAATTTGAGCGGGATGTAAAACCCATGCTAAAAGCTTTTGAATTTTGGTTTGGCCCCTACCCCTTTTATGAAGATGGTTATAAACTGGTGGAAACACCACACCTGGGCATGGAACACCAAAGTGCCGTTGCCTATGGCAATGAGTTTAAGAACGGGTACCGGGGTCGTGACCTATCCGGAACAGGCTGGGGTTTGAAATGGGATTTTATCATTATCCACGAATCGGGGCATGAATGGTTTGGAAATAATATTACCTCGCGTGACCTGGCTGACATGTGGGTACATGAAGGATTTACAAATTACTCTGAAACCTTGTTCACCGATTTTGTTTATGGCAAAGAAGCCGGCAATGCCTATGTACAGGGAACAAGGAAGGGTATCCAGAATGACAGTCCCATCAAGGGAATTTATGGGGTAAACCAGGAAGGAAGCGGGGATATGTATCCCAAAGGGGGAAACCTGATCCATACCATTCGGCAGGTGGTGAATGATGATGAAAAATTCAGGCAGATATTAAGGGGCTTAAACAAGGTGTACTATCATAAAACCGTAAGCAGCACCGAGGTTGAGAAGTACATCTCCCAAAAAGTAGGTATGGATCTGTCCAGGGTCTTTTATCAGTATCTGAGCACTATACAGATACCTGTGCTGGAATATAAGATCAGTGGTAAGAAAGTCTCTTATCGATGGACAAATTGTGTGGAAGGGTTTAACCTCCCCGTCAGGCTTACGGAAAGCGGAATTGTTATTCATCCAACGGCAAGTTGGAAAGAGATGAACCTGCCCGAGACCGGATTCGTGGTGGACCCCAATTTTTATATCCAGACAAAATCACTATAAGTGGGGTATGTTATAAGTTGCCCGACAGGTTCTTTATCTTTACCCCATGAGTGAAATTCGGCGGCAAAGCATCATATCCTCCATCATTGTTTATTCGGGATTTGCCCTGGGTATCCTCAATACCTACCTTTTTACCCGGGAGGGTGGTTTTACCAAGGAACAATATGGGTTGACCGGCGCTTTTATGGCCATTGGGCAGATCATGTTTTCCCTGGCCAGTTTTGGCATGCCTGCCTATATATACAAATTCAGGCCCTATTACCGTTCGCACCTGCCACGCAAGAAGGATGAGCAATTGACCATTTCCCTCTCCGTAAGCATCATTGGGTTTTTGCTTGTACTGGCCGGAGGTTTGGTCTTTAAAGGATTGGTCAACCAGGCTTATGCCAATTCCCCCCAGGTAATCACGTACTATTATTGGTTGTTTCCATTTGGTTTTGGGATGACCCTGTTCTCTATTCTTGAGGCGTATGGATGGGCCACGCATCATTCCGTGATGACCAATTTCCTCCGTGAATTGTTATTCCGCCTTTTTATTACCGCTTTATTCGCCCTCACTGCCCTGGGTGTACTGACCTCCTTTGACCAATTTGTCCATATTTATTCTTTTACCTTTCTTATCATCGCGGTGATCCTGGTTATTTTTCTGTTGGTCAAAAAAGAATTTCATTTCACTTTCCGTTTCAGTCAGGTTACGCGTAAGTTTCGGAGGAAGATCATAGTACTTGCCGGTTTCTTCTGGAGTGGCGGATTGGTTTACAATGTGGCCAGCGTATTTGATACCATTGTCATAGCGGCTATCCTGCCCAATGGATTGGCGGCGGCGGGCATTTATACATTGGGGCAATATCTATGCAGCTTAATACAAGCCCCGCAAAGGGCCATCATTTCAGCCTCGGTAGGTCCTTTGGCAGAGGCCTGGAAGGAAAAGGACTATGGAAAAATTCAACGTATTTACCAACGGTCAAGCATCAACCAACTCATTTTTGCTTCGGCCATGTTTTGCCTACTATGGCTCAACTTCATGGATGGCATTGATACTTTTCACATTCAAAACGGCTTTAAAGAGGCTTTCCCGGTTTTTATTTTTATCGGGCTTATGCGGGTGATGGATATGGGCACGGGAATCAATTCGCAAATCATTGGCACCTCCACCTATTGGCGTTTTGAGTTTATCACCGGCATACTGTTGCTGGCATTGAATCTGCCTTTATCTATTAAGCTGACCCAGCATTTGGGGGTGATTGGCCCTGCTATAGCCAACCTGATCGCCTTTGCAGTGTACAATTTTATCCGTTTTCTGTTTCTGTACCGTAAATTCAATATGCAGCCATTTACCCTTAAAACGGTTTATACTCTTATTACGGCCAGCTTTTCTTTCGTAGTTGTTTATTATCTGCTAAAGGATCATCAGGGGATTACCTGGATCCTGTTAAGGACGGCTTTATTCCTTTTGCTGTATGTTCCGGGTGTGCATTTTTTGAAATTGACACCCGATTGGGAACCAGTGATTGGGACCCTGGCAAAAAGAATAGGATTGAAAAGAAAATAACCGGGATGGACGGCTATGGGGTCTTCATCACCATGGAGGAGATTCTTTCAACCCGACCGGCGCCTACCAGTTTGCGGGTCCAGTAATCTTCAAACATATCACTGATCATCACGCCACCGGAGGTGGAAGCATGGACAAATTTATTATTCTGTAAATAGATCCCTACATGGGAAATACCACCACGTGTATTAAAGAATAGCAGGTCCCCTTCCCGAAGTTCGGTGGTGGAGATACGGGTAGTTGCCCTGTATTGGTCCCTGGCTGTACGGGGCACCGGAACACTGTAGAGGGCTGCGAAAAAGGTTTGCACAAAAGCTGAACAGTCTATGCAATTCTTGGTGGTGCCACCCATACAGTAGCGGGTGCCATACCAATCATCGATAAATTCAAAAAGGCGGGTATTCCTGACTTCTTCCACTTCGGTATTAAGCAACAAGGAGTATTTAAGCTGAAGGGCCGATGCGGATTCAACCGTGGGTGTGCCGGAGGAATAGGTATATCCGGAATAGCTGCGAACAGGTTCCTCTTTGTGGTTGGTGGCAGAGGTACCGATATGGGAGGCATTGGGTTTTTCCACCGGCATATCGATCGTCAGAAATTTGAGTTCGTTGGAATTGTTCTGGGTGGCAGGTTGTGGCGCTGGTTTATGACCAGTCAGGCCCGCTTGTTTGAGGGCAGTGCAACTGCTGAGGAGCAGCAGGGAAACCATGGCAATGACCGAATTCTTCATCTCGTTGAATTTTACGGGTTATCATGGGCACTGACAGGATTTTGTAAAAATAGGCACAAATCCGCCAATGTGGAAAATATGAGCCTTAATATCCCTAAAAAATTGTGCCATAAACCTAAATTGCATGCCTGCTTTCATCTTTTTTTCAACCCTTTATGAAGTTTTCACACCTCCATGTCCATACCCAATTTTCCCTGTTGGACGGGGCTGCCTCAATTCCCAAATTGTTTAAAAAGGCTATTGATGATAAGATGCCTGCACTTGCCATCAGTGACCATGGCAATATGTTTGGTGTATTTGAATTTGTGTCAGAGGCCTATAAGCACAAAGACGATCAGGGCAGGCCACTGGTAAAACCCATTGTGGGATGTGAATTCTATATTACCCATGATCGTTTAAGGAAAACATTTTCAAAGGAAGAGAAAGACCCCCGTCACCATCAGATCCTGTTGGCCAAGAATGAAACAGGTTATCGCAACTTGGTGAAGTTAACCTCCATGGGCTTTATTGAAGGGATGTACAGCAAGTACCCGCGAATTGACAAGACCCTGATTGAAAAATACCATGAGGGTCTTATTGCCACTACCTGTTGCCTGGGTGCGTTGGTACCACAAGCCATTTTGAAGAAAGGAGAAGCAGAAGCGGAAAAAGAATTCAAATGGTGGTTGGATATTTTTGGGGAGGATTATTATGTGGAGTTGCAGCGGCATGGCATGGTTGAACAAGACCGGGTGAATGATATCCTGATCAAATTTGCCCGGAAGTATGGGGTAAAGATCATAGCCAGCAACGATTCACACTATGTGGAGCAGTCTGATTTTGAAGCGCACGACATTCTGTTATGTATCAATACCGGGGAGAAGGTGGCTACGCCTGCCCTTCGGGAATTTTCGGATGATGATATCCTGGTCAAGGATAAGCGGTTTGCCTTTCCCAATGATCAATTCTTCTTTAAGAAAACGGAAGAGATGACCAGGGTATTTGAAGACCTGCCTGAAGCGATTGACAACACGAATGAGATCGTGGAAAAAGTGGATTTGCTCAACCTGAAAAAGGATATCCTGCTTCCGGCCTTCCCTTTGCCCAAGGAATTTCAGGTACATGCCGATAGCAACCTGAATCAGTGGGAATACCTTAAACACCTCACCTATGAGGGTGCTGCCAAACGATATAGTGAATTAACCCCTGCCATTACAGAACGGATCGATTTTGAATTATTTACGATCCGGACAATGGGATTTGCCGGTTATTTTTTGATCGTGAGTGATTTTATCCGGGCCGGTCGTGATATTGGCGTGTTTGTAGGGCCGGGTCGTGGGTCAGCCGCCGGAAGTGTGGTAGCCTATTGCATAGGCATCACCAATATTGACCCTATTAAGTATGATTTGCTATTTGAGCGCTTTCTAAACCCCGACCGGAAATCAATGCCCGATATTGATACGGATTTTGATGATGAAGGCAGACAGAAGGTCATCGATTATGTAGTTAAGAAATACGGGCAGAACCAGGTGGCCCAGATCATCACCTATGGCACCATGGCTGCCAAGATGAGTATCAAGGATGTGGCAAGGGTGATGGACCTGCCGTTGCCGGAATCAAATGCCCTGGCCAAGTTGGTTCCTGAGAGACCGGGTATCGAGTTAAAAAGGGTCTTGCATGCCCCGCTTACGGCAAAAGACGGGGAAAAATCACTGGAAGAAAAAGATGGCTTAAACCCGGATGACCTGGTCAATGTAAAAAAGCTGCGCGAGATCTATGAAGGCAATACCATGGAGAGCAAGGTGCTTCATTCAGCAGAGATCCTGGAAGGGTCTGTGCGGAATACCGGTATCCATGCAGCAGGTATAATCATTGCGCCAAAGGACCTGACCGAATTGATACCGGTAGCCACGGCCAAGGATTCTGAACTTTGGGTGACGCAGATCGAAGGAAGCATTATTGAGGATGCAGGTGTAATTAAAATGGACTTTTTAGGGTTAAAAACCCTTACCATCATTCGCGATGCCCTGCAATTGATCAAGCAAAACCATGGTGTAGAGATCGATATTGATTCCATCCCTCTTGATGATGAAAAGACCTTTCATCTATACCAAAAGGGCGATACGATCGGAACATTCCAGTTTGAAAGTCCGGGCATGCAGAAATACCTCCGAGATCTACGGCCCGACAAATTTGGCGACCTGATCGCGATGAACGCTTTGTACCGGCCGGGTCCCATTGCCTATATCCCCAAATACGTGGACAGGAAACACGGGCGCGAATCGATCACCTATGACCTGCCTGAAATGGCTGAATACCTGGAGGAAACCTATGGTATTACGGTATATCAGGAGCAGGTGATGTTGCTGGCGCAGAAACTGGCCGGGTTTAGTAAAGGGGATGCGGATGTACTCCGTAAAGCCATGGGTAAGAAGCAGCGTTCCGTACTGGATAAAATGAAGGGGCAGTTTCTGGTGGGGGCCACGAAAAAAGGTTTCCCCGAACCAACCCTGGAAAAGATCTGGCGCGACTGGGAAGCATTTGCCCAATACGCGTTTAATAAATCACACTCCACCTGTTATGCCTTTGTAGCGTACCAGACAGCCTATCTGAAATCACATTATCCGGCTGAGTATATGGCGGCTGTGTTGAACCATGCCGGCAGTATTGAAAAAATCACCTTCTTTATGGAGGAGTGTAAGCGAATGGGCATTAAAGTGCTGGGACCGGATATTAATGAATCGCAAAAAGGTTTTGCGGTTAACAAGAAAGGAGAAATACGTTTTGGGTTGGGTGGATTAAAAGGCGTTGGGGAAGCGGCAGTGGAATCCATCATTGAAGACCGGGGCAAACAGGGTGCATTTGCGAATATTTTTGACATGATCAAGCGCATCAACCAGCGCAGCGTTAACAAGAAAACACTGGAAAGCCTGGCCTATGCCGGGGCCTTTGATTGTTTTCCGGAGCATCACCGCGCGCAATTTTTTCATTCAACCGCTGATGATCCCACCACTGGTTTGGAAAAAGTGATACGGTTTGGTCAGCATTATCAGCAAAATAATGCGGCAGTTACCAATACCCTCTTTGGTGACCTACCGATGGAAATTGAAATAAGGCCCCCTGCCCTGCCTGACTGTCCGCCCTGGCCGCTCACGACGCAACTGGATCATGAAAAGGATGTGACAGGGATGTTTTTAAGCGGGCACCCGCTTGATCATTTCCGGTTTGAGATAGATCATTATGGAATAACCCCGTTGGGTGAATTCAATGAGATCAGGGATAATATTGCGCAGCACCCACAAGGCAGCCGCAATTTCCGGTTGATCGGTTTGATTGTAGATGCCCAACATCGTGTTTCAAGAAAGAACGGGAATAAATTTGGCAGCCTGATGCTGGAAGATTATACCGGCAAGGCGGAGTTTATGTTGTGGAGTGATGATTATGTAAAATACAACGCGTATCTGCAGCCAGGTACCACTGTTTTTGTCACCGGATTTTTTAAACAACGGTATAATCAGGGCGAGTATGAGTTTAAGATCACCGGTATTTCGATGGTGGAAAATGTGAAGAAAAACCTGACCCGGCAGCTACATATTGCTATTGACCCGCGAAACCTGACAGAAGACATGTTGTCCTTTTTTCAAACCAATCTCCGGTCTTTTCCAGGCAAAACGGGTCTCAAATTTGTTTTAAATGAGCCTCGAAACCAACGGAAGATCAATCTGGTAACCCTGGGAGGAGGATTTGAAATGAACGATGACCTGGTGGAATTCCTCCAGAGCAAGCCAGAATTGGAGGTGGAGGTCTTAACAAATGGATAACGGTTTTCTGACAAGTTAGTCACAGCCGTATGTCAGAAGGACGCGAATCGGGATTTGGATGTATTTTTGCAGTCCCCTATTAAAAGAAAAAATAAAATCTATATGGCGAAAGAATTTACTGATTCCAATTTTCAGGCAGATGTACTCCAATCCGAAAAATTAACGGTGATTGATTTCTGGGCAGAGTGGTGTGGTCCTTGTCGCGCCATTGGTCCGGTGATTGAAGAACTTTCCAAGGAATATGATGGCAAGGTAAACATTGGGAAGCTGAATGTGGATGTGAATCCCCAGGTGAGCATGAACTATGGCATTACCTCTATTCCGGCAATCCTATTCATTAAGAATGGCCAGGTGGTGGACAAACTGGTTGGGGCGCAACCCAAGAGCAATTTTGTAAAGAAAATTGAAGCCCATATATAACCGGCTTTCAACAGATAAATAAAAACCCCGCCGTTGGCGGGGTTTTCTTATTTAAATAAACCTGGAAAATTATTAATGTGCTGCTAATCCCTGTACATCTTTGGGATCATGCTTATGCCGGAAGAAGATCGCAAAGGCAATAGCCACTACCAGCGCGTAAATGGAAAAGGCGATCCAGATGGCATGCCATTCAAGGCTCTTGTCTGCTCTGGTAAAGAACCTGGCGATCACGATTCCGCTGATCCAACTACCGAGCCAGGCGCCAAAACCATTGGTCATCATCATAAAAATTCCCTGGGCGCTGGCGCTGATGGTGGGTTGAACCTGGGTATCAACAAACAAGGACCCCGAAATATTGAAGAAATCGAAGGCCATACCATAAACAATACAGGAAAGGATGATCATCCATAATCCGTCGCCGGGGTTACCATAAGCAAACAAACCAAATCGAAGCACCCAGGCGATCATGCTGAAAAGCATAACTTGTTTAATTCCAAACCGGCGAAGGAAAAAGGGAATGGCGAGGATGAACAGGGTTTCAGAAATTTGGGAGATGGACATGATGATGGCCGGGTATTTTACGGCTACTAAATCCTTATACTGGTCCACTTTGGCAAAGTCGTGAAGAAAGGTATCCCCATAGGCATTGGTTAACTGAAGCGCTGCGCCTAATAACATCGCGAAAATGAAAAAAAGCGCCATTTTGGAGTTGTTGAAAAGCGAAAATGCCTTAAGTCCAAGCATATCCGTCAGGCTTTTCTTTTCCCCGGATTTAGCCTGTGGTGGACAGGCCGGCAGGGTAAACGCGTAAAGACCAAACACGACGGAAGCCGCGGCCGCCACATAGAACTGGGAGGCGGAGGTTTCAATTTTCAATAAACTAACGATCCACATGGCTACGATAAAACCGATGGTCCCGAATACCCGGATCGGGGGGAAATCTTTTATGATATCACGTCCGTTTTGAATAAGGGCGGTATAAGAAACTGTATTGGCCATGGAAATGGTGGGCATGTAAAAAAGCATATAGGCCAACAGGACATAGAAAAATGCATCGGGGTCATTGACCTGGGGAAGGTAGAACAGGATGGCAGCCCCGATCAGATGGCAGATACCCAGCAGTTTTTCGGCATTTATCCAGCGGTCGGCGATGATTCCCATGATGGCCGGCATAAAGATGGCGGAGATCCCCATGGTGGAAAAGATTTTACCAAACTCCTCCCCGCCCCATTGCTTATTTTGAAACCAGTAAGCGCCGATGGTAATCAGCCACGCCCCCCAAATAAAGAACTCCAGAAAACTAAGGATTATCAGCCTGTAAGTCAGCTTCATGTGTTTTTGGTTAATCTGGTGAAAAAGACCTGTTTATCAAGCTCTTTGAGGCTTGTTTAAGCTTCAATGCCTGAAAGATAGCGGATTTTAAGATTTTTTTCGTTTCTGCCTAAGATTCAGTAAACTTGTGCCTGTATTTTTACGATTCTGTACTTATTCAATAACCAAAAACATACTGCTTTGAAAAAATTTACTTTTCTGGCATTTGCGGCGCTTTCTCTTTTTTCCTTTTCCTCGATGCAGGCACAGGTGAAGCCCGGTTCCACCCTTGGTGGTAACCAGCGTTTGCGTTGTGCCACGATGGAAGGCCTGGAACGCTGGTTCCAGGAGAACCCAGGCGCCCGTGAGCAGGCAGAAAGGAACAAGACTCTTTTTGCTACAGAAACGGGATCCAATCAACGTACGAATGTCATCACCATTATTCCGGTGGTTGTGCATATTGTTGGATCTGCGGCACGCCAGGCTGTTGTTACTGACGCGGATGTGATCTGGCAGATTAACAAAATGAATGAGGATTTTGCCGGTGTGAATTTGGACAGCACCAACGCTCCCAACTTTTACCCCATAAGAGGGCATTCTGAACTTCGTTTTTGCTTGGCCCAGCGTGATCCCAATGGTCTTCCCACCAATGGTATCAACCGCGTGGTATCGAACCTTACCGATGCCTGTAGTGATTATGAGCAATTGAAGCATGCTTCCAGTTGCGGTGCAGATGCCTGGAATACCAATGAATACTTTAATATCTGGGTTGGTGAAGTTGGAAACTGTTTGCTGGGTGTGGCCCAGTTCCCTGGTACAGGTGATCCTTCAGAAGACGGTATCGTGCTGGCTTTTGAAGGTTTCTCTAATAACCCCGCCTATGCCGACCCCAATTTTGACCTGGGTCGTACTGCGGTTCACGAAGCAGGCCACTATTTTGGTTTGTACCATATCTGGGGTGATGAGTCGGGTTGTTCCCAATCCGATTTCCGCCAAATGCCCGGCACCTGTCTGTTGCCTGGTTCACTGGCCGGTACCGCCACTGACAATGCTTTTGGTGACACTCCCAATCAGGCCGGAAGCACCAGTGGTTGCCCCTCTGGTACTGTAACCGATGCCTGTTCTGCTTCTGCCCCTGGTAAGAACTACCAGAACTATATGGACTATACCGACGATGCCTGTTACTCCATGTTTACCAATATGCAGGTGGACAGGATGCAATGGGTGGTTGACAACTGTCGTCCTGGTTTGAAAACCTCCCAGGGTTGTGTACCCGTAGCGGCGCTCTCCCTGGATGCTGGTGTGAAAGCTATTCTCAGCCCCGGTGCCGGTGGTTGTGGAATTAGTGCCGCACCCACAGACCTTTGTCCTGGTGCCGGTGTAACCCCCATTGTGGAGATCAAGAACTATGGTACCACTACCCTTACTTCTTTGCAGATCTTTAGTCAATTAGGTAGCAACCCGGCCACTTCCATTAACTGGACTGGCTCCCTGGCTCCGTTTACATCTGCCAACGTAACCCTTCCTGGCTTTACCGCCCCGGCTACTCCTGGCAGTTATTTACTTAAAGTATATACCAACAACCCGAATGGCAGTGCAGACCAGCAGGCCAATAACGATACTTCCAATGTAACCCTGAATGTAGGCGCGGGACAACCCTTGCCAATCAGCGAGAGCTTTACTGGTACCACCTTCCCGCCAACAGGTTGGAGATTACTCAACCCTGATAACGGAACTACCTGGGTACGTGCCGCCTTTGCCGGCGCCTATAGTGCCCCCGCCAGTGTTGGTATCAATTACTACAACTATTCCACTACCGGTCAGAAAGACATCCTGGTGTCCCCTGCCGTTGATATCGCTCCTCCCGTTGATTCAATTCGGGTAAGTTTCCGTGTTGCCCATGCCGGGTATCCCGGTTTTGGCCCCGATTCACTGGAACTGGTTTACTCGCCTGATTGTGGAAACACCTGGTTGAGGTTTGGCGGTTACCTGAAATGGAGTGATGGTCCTGCCGGCAGCAACCTGTCAACCCTGCCAGCTACAACCGCGAATTTTGTTCCTGCGAGCGCAGCGGCCTGGAGACTTGAAACAGTGACTGTAAAACCCAACTTCCCCGGTAACCCATCTTTTGTCCAGTTTGGCTGGAGAGGTACAACCGGTTGGGGTAACAACCTGTTTATTGATGACATTAATATTGAAAAGATCATTCTGCCCCCGGTTGATGCCGGTGTGGTTGCGATCAGCAAGCCAAATCCAAGGGAGTGTACCAGCACTTCAAGTCCTGTGGTAACAATCCGCAACTTTGGCTCTGAAGTGATCACCACTTTGAAACTTAACTATCGTGTGGATGCGGGTGCAGCTACCCAGATAAACTGGACAGGAACCCTGAACCCCGGCGCTACCACCAATATCACCATCAATAACGTGAATATCGGAGGAGCCGGCGCTCATACCTTTACCGCCTTTACCTCGCTGCCAAACAACGCCAACCCGGATGGTAACTCTTCCAATGACGCGTTGAGCAAATCTTACACGGTTTATACTGTAAGCGCCATGCCCGGCAGCATTGCTGAGAGCTTTACCGGAACCTTCCCACCTGCCGGCTGGGAAGTGGTGAACCCCAACAGTGATATTACCTGGCAGAAGAACACAACCTATGGCCGCAATGCAGCCGGTTCTGCCTGGATGAAGAACTGGGGTAACGCCACCTTTAACAGGACCGATGATATCGCCCTGCCGAACTATAGCTATTCCGGCATCGACTCCATCTTCCTGACCTTTAACGTGGCTGCCGCAACCTATACTCAACCTGGTAATACCGGTGTAAGCCTGGATACCTTTGCCGTATTGCTGTCGAAAGACTGTGGTAATACCTTCATCCCTGTGTACAAGAAGTGGGGTGAAGACCTGCAAACCATTGGCGATCCGAACAATCCGTTTACTTCAGAATTCTTCCCCACTGCCCGTCAATGGAGGAAGGATTCCATCAACCTGGGTAACTACCTGGGTACTTCGGAAACCCAATTTATGCTGGCATTCCGCTTTACAGGAAACTTTGAGAATAACCTCTACCTGGATGATGTTAACCTCTTCACCGAGGTTGTACCCAACAAGTTGAAGGCTCAGGGCTACATGATCCTGCCAAACCCCTTCAGCAACCAGTTCTCCGTATGGCACTACCAAACACCCACCCAGTTGAAGTATATCACTGTATATAACTCAGCCGGTCAGCAGGTGTGGAAGAAGCAGTTTAACGGAGATGCCCAGCGCCTCATCAATATCGATCTCACCGGACGCCCCGCAGGCACCTATGTGGTCTATATTGGGTATGAGAATGCTGAAAAGGATATCCAAACCCAGGTTATCAAGTATTGATAAAATAAAATGATCAATATCATAAGCCCCCTTTACCGGGGGCTTTTTTATTTTAGATAACTTTGCCACAAATCGAAGAACATGGAGACCGTAGCGATAGAAAAAATCGGAAAAGGAACCACCGACCCTTTGTTAAACAGGATCGGAGAAAAGATCCTGGCCGGAGAGAGAATAACCAGCGAAGAAGGCCTGGCCCTCTTTGAAAAAGGGGAACTTCCCTGGCTGGGAAGCCTGGCCAACCAGGTACGCGAAAAGTTACATGGAAATATCACTTATTTCAACCGCAACTTCCATATCGAGCCCACGAATGTCTGTGTATTTTCCTGTCATTTCTGTGCCTATTCCCGCCTCTATGCCCATCGCGAAGAGGGTTGGGTTTTAAGCAAGGAACAGATGATGGATATTGTAAGGAAATATGATGGTCAGCCGGTGACCGAAGTACATATTGTAGGTGGGGTACACCCTAAGATGGATCTCTATTTCTTTGCTGATCTGGTTAGGGAAATCAAGAAACACCGTCCCGACCTGCATATCAAAGGATTTACTGCCGTTGAGCTTGATTATATGTTCCGAAAGGCAAAACTCTCCACTGAAGATGGATTAAAACTTCTTCATGAGGCTGGATTGGACTCCCTGCCAGGCGGTGGTGCGGAGATCTTTGATTCGGTTATCAGGCAACAAATATGTGCTGATAAGGTAGATGCCAAAGGCTGGCTTGAAATCCATGAAACAGCCCACAGGTTAGGCATGCCCAGCAATGCCACGCTGCTTTATGGACACCTTGAAAATTATAGCCACCGCGTTGACCATATGGATCAATTACGTCAGCTACAGGACCGTACCGGCGGGTTCAACACCTTTATCCCACTTAAGTTTCGGAACAAGGATAATGACATGAGCCATATTCCCGAAGTGTCCGTGATCGAAGACATGAAGATGTATGCGGTTTCCAGGTTGTACATGGACAATTTCCCCCACCTGAAAGCTTATTGGCCCATGCTTGGCCGTCAACAGGCCCAGCTTACCCTTGCCTATGGCGTGAATGATATTGACGGCACCATAGATGATACCACCAAGATCTATTCCATGGCCGGGTCAGAGGAACAAAATCCTTCTATGTCCACCGAAGAGCTTGTTAACCTGATCAAGCAAGTAGGACGAAAACCGGTTGAGCGGGGAACCTTGTATGAAGTTATTAAAGAGTACAATTGAGGGCGGTGGTGTTATACCTATTACTTATAACTTATTACACTTTGTATCTGTATGCAATTGTAATTAGTATTAGGTTTTAGGTTTATCAGCACTCCGGCAAACTAATCGGAATATTCACGGCTAACCCTCCATCCGAGGTTTCCTTGTATTTACTGTTCATATCGAGGGCGGTATCCCACATGGTTTTGATGACAGCGTCCAGGGATACTTTGGCAAAATCGGGGCTGCTTTGCATGGCCAGTTGGGAAGCTGTGATGGCTTTGATCGCCCCCATGGTATTTCTTTCGATGCATGGAACCTGTACCAATCCGGCGATGGGGTCGCAGGTAAGACCCAAGTGATGTTCCATGGCTATTTCTGCCGCCATCAGGGCCTGTCTTTGCGTTCCACCCAGCGCTTCAGTAAGGGCGGCAGCGGCCATGGCCGAGGACACTCCTATTTCCGCCTGACAGCCTCCCATAGCCGCGGAAATGGTGGCTCCTTTCTTAAAAATGCTACCGATTTCAGAAGCGGTGAGCATAAAGCGGAGAATATCGGAATCCTTATCACCATTACAAAACACCACATAGTAGAATAACACGGCTGGTATTACCCCGGCGGCTACATTCGTAGGGGCGGTTACCACCCTTCCAAAGGAAGCATTTTCTTCATTAACAGCCAGGGCGAAGCAACTTACCCAATCTAGTATGTATTTAAAGTCCTGGCCCCCGCTGCGTATGGCATTTACCCATGCGTCAAAATCCTCGTAAGTACGTCCTTTAAGCAGCCTGGCATTCAGAGCTGAGGCCCTTCTTTTTACTTCCAGTCCCCCAGGCAGATACCCTTCGGTATGACAGCCAAGATAAGTGCAGTTTTTCATTACCTGCCATATCTTCCCCACCCCTTCCTGAATTTGTTGTTCAGTTCGCCAGGCCAGTTCATTTTCAAACACTACTTCATGAATAGCCAGCCCGGTTTTCATGCACCAGTGAAGAAGGTCCTGGGAGGTATTTATGGGAAAGGGAAGAACGATGGCATTATCTGCGGTGGAGGTTTCACCTTCCTGTTGAACAAAACCGCCACCCACTGAATAATAGGTCTCCGAAATAGCCAGGCCATCATCCAGTTGAACCAGAAAACTGAGGGCATTCGGGTGATAAGGAAGACTTTCTGTAAAAAGGAACTCCATATCTTCCGCGGGATCAAAGGGAATTTCATGTCTTCCTCCCAGTATGATCCTTTTCATGGCGGCTATATCGCCAATACGATGGGTGATGAGTTGGGTGTCAAAACTAACGGGATCTTCACCCGATAAACCGAGTTGCACAGCAATATCGGTACCATGGCCCTTCCCTGTTTTGGCCAGGGAGCCGTAGAGCAAAACCCGCAAGGACCTCACCCGGAATAACAGGTCGCGTTTGAGCAGGGAATTTACAAACCGTTCCGCGGCACGCCAGGGGCCCAGGGTGTGGGAACTGGAGGGTCCGACACCAATCTTAAAAATATCAAATACGGAAATGGCCTCGTGGTTGTATGGCATAGCAATGCAAGATACCGAAGAAATACATTTATAAAATCCACGTGTATTGAAGTCCCTGTAGTAGTTGTTTGCTAATGGCTACAAGCCTGGGTAGTTAGTTTATTACTTCAACCAGGGTCAATTCAAAATAAAGAATGGCATCTCCGGGAATGGGTCCTGCTCCACCGCAACCGTAGGCCAGCGCTGAGGGCACGATGAGTTTGATGGTTCCACCTTGTTTGATAAGGGGGAGTCCGATCTTCCAACCTTCGATCAGGTCATTCAGGTTCCAGGACTGAGCGGGCGGGGTGGCCATTTGATCAAAGATGGTACCGTTAAGGAGTTTTCCCACATAGGTAGCTTTGACTTTGGACATGGACCCCGGTTGAGCACCGGTACCCGGATCAATGATCTGGTAGTACAAACCGCTGGAGTGTTTTACGGCTGTAATACCCTGGGCGCTTGCATAAGCTTGAATGGTAGATTCTTCAGACTGGGGGGATTTGTTTTTACAGGTTTTGTCTTTCAGGCATCCGGTACCGGTAGTCAGAAGGAATACGGAGGTTAATAACAGGATCACATTTTTCATGATACACATTAATGGTTGATTATTGAAATAGACTGCTTTATGGGCTTATTCGCTGCCCCCTTTTTTCATTTTTTCCCGTAATTCAAGGTAACGCTGCTCATTCATATCCCACCGGTGCCTGGCGGCATAAATGGTAAAAAAAACAGCAATGCCGATTCCGCCCAATAATAATACCAGGAAAATGGACTTGTCGGCATTATAGGCCATCAGGGCCCTGGTGTACCAGCCGGAGAAGACATTGAGGAATATGGCCAGCACCAGGACAGTCCCAAAGGGCAATCCTACCGATAGCTGCCGGTACACCTTTTTCTTTTTTTCCCGGTTTGCTTCCCAGTATTCCAGGAAGCGTTTTTCATCCATGGAGAGCATTTGGCAAAATTAATACACCCGTTCCTTCTTGCACCTCCGATATAAAATATTTATATTGTGTAGGTTAAATTCTGATACCTTGAAATTATCCCCCTTATTGGCTCAATACCTGGTAGCCAATCGTAAGCTTTCCCTTGCCGGAATAGGCCAATTTGTGGCCGATAGCCAATCTCGTGGGGAGGGATCCTCTGAGCAGCAGGTTCGCTTTACCGGAAACAAATCAGAAAAGATGGATGAGGGGCTAATTGCCTTTGTGGGCAAGGAAACAGGCAAAATGAAAAGCCTGGCAGAGGCAGATATTTCCTCCTACATTGACCAGATGAAGGAATTCCTGAACATTGGGAAACCCTTTTTCATTGAAGGAATCGGTACCCTGACCCCGGTAAAGGGTGGTGTGCTGGAGTTTACGGCAGGGATTATTCAGGTTGAAAAATCCCGCGAGCTCCCACTCTCTGAAAAAGAGGCTTATGTTCAGGGGGTTTCAGGGGAAGACCACTCCCTGGATTACAGTGATATCCTGGGCACCCGAAAGGCGCAATCCAATA
>JAYRZH010000071.1:0-10358 GCA_041916555.1 Chitinophagaceae bacterium
CGATCAGGTTCACCAGTTTTTTGCGGCGCTCTTTTTCTTTCAGGGATTTGATCACATCATTGATATCGGTCTTTCGTTCGGGGATCAGAATGTTTTCAGCACCCGTGGCGATACCGGAATGAAGGGCTATATACCCTGCATCCCGACCCATTACTTCAATGATAAAGATGCGGTCGTGGGCATCCATGGTATCGCGGATCTTGTCAATGGCTTCTACTGCTGTATTTACCGCTGTATCAAAGCCAATGGTGAAATCCGTACCATAAATATCCTTGTCAATGGTGCCGGCCAGCCCGATACAGGGGATATTGAATTCCTGGCTAAACTTCATGGCCCCGTTGAAGGAACCATCCCCACCGATCACTACCAGTCCATCGATCCCTCTTTTCTTAAGGATCTCATAGGCTTTTTTTCGACCCTCGTATTCATAAAACTCCTTGCACCTGGCGGTCTTCAGGATAGTGCCGCCACGCTGGATGATATTGGCTACGGAACGGGAATCCATTTGATAGATATCATCCTCGATCATGCCCTGATAACCACGCATGATCCCGTAAACCTCCATACCATAATAAAGGCCTGTGCGGACAACCGCCCTGATCGCTGCATTCATACCCGGGGCATCACCACCAGATGTCAATACCCCGATCTTGGAAACTTTTTTTGCCATTCTACTGCTTCTTTTTGTTGAAAATATTCATTCTCAGGCCGTAATCGTTGAATAAATCATTGGATTCGTTCAAAAAAGCCACCAAAAATAAGGGATTGTTTTGATAACGACTGGTAGTTAAGGAAGGCTGGATACTGATTTACGACAGGCCCGGGGAAAACCTTTATCCGTGACCAATTATTCAGGATTTTTGTGTTATGAAAATACTGGTTACCGGTGCTAACGGTTTATTGGGTCAATACCTTGTCAAACTATTGCTGGATAAAGGCTACCACGTAGTTGCCACAGGAAGAGGGGAGAACAGGCATCCTGTTGACAACACGGAATCCTTTGTGTATTACGATATGGATATCCTTGACGAACCCAGGGTCCATGAGGTCATGACAAAGGAGGAGCCGGAAGTAGTGGTACATGCCGCGGCAATGACACAGGTGGATGATTGCGAAAAAGACCCCGAACGTTGCGAATCCATTAATGTCCGGGGTACAGCCCAGGTATTGGTCAATGCCGAAATGGTAGCCAGGCAGTTCATTTATATTTCCACCGATTTTATTTTTGATGGTGAAAAAGGCATGTACACCGAAGAAGATGATTGCCAGCCGGTGAATTTTTATGGGTTCACCAAAATGCAGGCCGAAGGAATCACCGAAACCAGTTCCATTCCTTATGCCATTGTACGCACCTGTCTTGTATATGGCGTTCCGTTGCAGGGGAAAAGGTCAAATATTTTTACCTGGGTAAAAAACAGTCTGGAATCCGGACAGCCCATCAAAGTCGTGGATGATCAATGGCGAACGCCTACATCGGTGGAAGACCTGGCGGAGGGCATCGAACTGATTATTCAACAGGGTGCCACCGGGGTTTACCATATTTCAGGGGAAGAAGGGATGAGCCCCTATGGGTTTGCCTGTCGTGTGGCTGACCATTTTGGATTAAATAAACAATTGATCGAAAAAGTGACCGCGCAAACGTTTTCCCAACCCGGGCGCCGACCACCGCGAACCGGTTTTATCATTGATAAAGCCAAAAAGGATTTAGGTTTCTCCCCCCGGTCCCTGGAAAAAGGCTTTTCCTGATTACTGTTTCAGGAATTTCTCCGTAACCACAGCCGAGGCATTATTGAAGCGCACCAGGTAGATCCCCGAAGGCCATTGGGAGGCATTCATCGCGTATTCATTCAACCCTTTTTCCACCTCCACCTGAAGGCGGGCAACCAGATTCCCGGAGGTATTGTACACCGACAATTCACCCTGTCCCTGCTCGGGGGCGATCAGTCGGAACCCGACTTTATCCTTCACCGGATTGGGATAAGGCTTTTGGAAGGTATAGGCAGCCTGGAATTCTTTTTTGATGGATACCACCCTGGAATATTCTTCCCGGTTGTCGCGGTCCACCATACGAATGCGATAGAGGTTGTCGGCGCTTATTGCCTGGGTATGAAGGTACCGGTAGGTTTGAAGCAGGGTTGAATTACCCACCGCTTGTTGGGTACCGATCACCGACCAATCACGGCCATTGGTGCTGTATTGAATTTCAAAATGAGATACATTTTGCTCGGTGGCTGTTTGCCATACCAATTCAATGTCTTTATCATTGGTCTTGGTAGCCCGGAAAGAGATCAGGGTCGCCGGCAGTGCCACATTGTTAAATATGGTTTTGGCTGAAGCAACATTTACATCGGCATCACAGGAAGAACTATTCCAGGCGCCGGAAAAACCATCAGGCAGAATATTGGCCGTAATGGTAGCGTTGGTACTGGCATTATTTCCCACTACGATGTTGAAGGAAAATGTTCCGGAAAGGGTAGAGGTGCTGTGTCCGTTGTTATCCGCAGGGTTACCATCGTTATCACTATCATAATAGATTCCAGGACCGGCTGTGCCAGGGCCATTGCCGGTAAGACTTGTTCTCCATATCCACCGGCTATCATTGCCGGGAAAACCTGTGCGGACAAAATTCAGCGGAGTGGCAAACGTAAAATTGCTCCCCAGGTTGATTTGAATACCATGCCACCAGTTATTTCCCACCTTATTATAGGTGCCACTGATGGTGGCAGTAACCCGAACCACCGAACCAGGACGATAAGGATTTCCCGGGGTACCATTGCCTTGACCACTCACAAGGGTAGTGGAACCTACAAATGCCCCACTGGCACTACATTGAGCCAGCACATTATGGGTGTAGAAAAATAGTAATAAGAGGAGTATGGGTACAATTCTCTTCATGGGGTATTGGATAATTAATAAGTGAAAATACTTAGCAAATTCTTTATTTGCAAGAAAATAACGATAAGAGTATTTACTTATTATACCTTAAAGAGGAGCACTAAGGTGTTCTTATAACTAACTTATTGATAATAAGTTAGTTATTCTCATACTTCTTCAAAAAAATTTTAAGCTTATCCCAGCCTTGGATTGTGAATTTCGGCCATCATACAGCGGGCGCTGCCCCCTCCGTTGGCTTCAATGGTTTCAAGGGAAGAATGGATAATGGGGTTAAATTGGGTGAGTTTTTCTACCTGGTTTGGAAGCAGGGAGGACCAGGCCTGGGTTGACATGACAAGCAGTTTTTTACCTTCCTGGTTTTCCACCTGGAGCATATTTCCGGCGAAATGGTTCACTTGATCAAGGCTGATTTCAACGATTTCTTTGCCGGAGGCCAGGATAACGGACATGACCAATTCCCTTTCCTTATCATCTGGAATTGCTTCCAGGCAAATGACCACATACCGGTCGGCCACACACATCATGACATTGGTATGGTAAATGGGTTTGCCACTCTGGTCGATGGCATAGAATGCGACAGGCCGGTACCCGCTGATCTCGCAAAAGGACTCGAGTACATCGGGATGGGTTCTTTCGGAAAGACAGGCATAAGCAATCTTGTTATCACGGTCAAGCACCATACTGCCCGTACCTTCGAGAAAGCTGGTCTCGTTTTCGTATGGGGTCAGGTCATGGGTCTGTGTTACCAGGAATTTCTTCTTCACTTCCTCCAGTACTTCGGGTTTTCTCTCTTGTCGCCGGTTCAAGGCAAACATCGGGTAGAGATAGATGGCGCCGTCATCGTGAAAAGACACCCAGTTATTGGGGAAAATAGAGTCAGGGGTATGGGGAGATGGGGAATCCTGGACCACGGTAATATCCACACCGTTTACGCGCAGAACATTTACAAACCCGTCGAATTCCCGGAGGGCCTTTTCCTGAATGGATTGGGCATCATCAAGGGGTTTCTGCTGAAAGGCATTATTGACCGCCGTTTCAGGATTATACCCAAAACGCGCCGGACGAATCATGAGAAGGTGGGAAGTGGTTTGCATGGCTTAGATTTCATCTCGTAAAATAGGCATACTCATACAGTGGAATCCTCCACGGGCCCTGGATAGTTCCGCGGATGGCATCAGGATCAGGGTATCTTCCAGGTCATCGGGTTTGAGTTTTCCGGATTCAAACGCCTCAATCAGTTCAGCCGCTTCGCGGATATTAAACCCGTTTTCACGGAAAGCTTCCACGGTCTTATCATTTCGGTCATACCCCAATACAACCCCTTCTTTCAGGGCCAGCAGGTTGCAGGAATCGGTCCACTGTTCCCGCGCATCAAAGGGAAACTCATTATTACCTGAATAAATAAACCGCACTTTGTCCACGCATTTCAGGTCATTCTTGCTGATATCCATGAGCAGTTCTTCCAGGCTTTCAAAACTAACGGGGTTGGCAATGTCCTTTTTCCGGAACTGGATGATCTTGATCTTTTCCTCTTTGCGGGGCATATCAAGTACTTTCTGAACCGGGTCGGCGTCCTCTTTACGGATGGCTTTTCGGGAAAACACCCCCAACATCACCCATACATTTCGCTTGACCTGGGTAAATACGGTGTCGATATGCATATAGTCCCTTTTTCTAGGAATTCGGACCACCGTAATCTTTTTCACCACCCCCTTTTCAAACAACAGGTTGATGGCCTGGTGGGCCGCTTCCATGGAGGTTCTTTCACTTACCCCAATCAGCAAATGGTCGGGGGTCACCACCATTACATCCCCGCCTTCGAGGGTCACTTTCTTATCGTCACCATCGCGGGGCATCAGAAAATGGTAACTCGTATCGGGTAGCTCGATCACCTTATCCTGATATTCCTTAAAAAGCGGGTGGTTAAAGAAGATGTATTTCATCAACAGGGCTTCCCTGACCCTTGCCTTTTTGGCAGGTTTATTTAATAAAATGAAATCGTTGATGACAATACCAATATCCCGGGTAAAAATAAAATTGGGAATTGGGGCAAAGATCATCTGCTTTTCATTCAGTGTGCCGCTGATAAAAGCCTTGGCCAACTGGGAAGGGCTGAGGTCGGTAAGATCACTTTGGGTTTGGTAAGAACAACCCTCTACCGCGCATACGGAAGCAATGAGTTTCAGGCGAATCTCGTGGTCAGCTAAAATTTCACTTAATAGCCATTGTATTTCAATAACCTTGTCTGACCCAAAGAAAGCGGGGTTATCAGGCTTGTAAAATGCCCGCCGGTTTTTTTCGGCATCGATCTCCTTCAAACGACCCTGGATCTTTTCCGGGTCGAGGAAATAGAGGAGAAGTTTGGTATAATAATCGTACTCCTTTCTGCGGATGGTGTCAAGGTGGACGATATCTTCAAACAGCCAGTCCTGGGCCTTGGAAGGCACAACCTTCCCCAAACCGCTGTCGGGGCTGTGAACCAGGAGTCGTCTAAGCCTTCCTATTTCTGAACTAACCTGTATCCTCATTTTGTTCTTGCTCATGATCGTTGGATTTTTCTTTGGGCGGAATATGAACAGTTGTAAGCAAAATTAGCTATTTGCCGGGAACCCATACCCGGGGTACCCTGTCAAAAGCCCCGGACCCCCTTAAAATTTTATCCCAACAGATGTGAATAAATCGTTTATTACCAACCCTTTTATCTGTCATCAATCACTTATATTCGCCGCCATAAAACAGGAGGAAACGTGCGCCTAAAAAGTTTAGAGATCAAGGGTTTCAAGAGTTTTGCGGACAAGACCCTGATCAATTTTGACGAGAGTATTACCGGTATTGTGGGACCCAATGGTTGTGGTAAATCCAATATCGTGGATAGTATTCGGTGGGTGATCGGGGAACAAAAGATCAGCCACCTGCGTTCTGAGAATTTGGAGAGCCTTGTCTTTAATGGCTCAAAATCACGCAGCGCCAGTGGATTGGCCGAAGTGAGCCTGACCTTTGAAAATACAAAGAACCTGCTGCCTACGGAGTTTAATACCGTGACCATCACCCGCAAATTCTACAAGAGCGGGGAGAGCGAATACCGGTTGAATGATGTGCAGTGCCGGTTGAAGGATATCCAAAACCTGTTTATGGATACGGGTGTATCCACCGACAGTTATGCCATCATTGAACTGGGCATGGTGGATGACCTCATCAAGGATAAGGACAATAGCCGTCGCCGGATGCTTGAACAAGCCGCCGGTATTTCCATTTATAAAACCCGCAAGAGGGAAGCCAAGTTAAAGCTTGATGCCACCGAGCAGGACCTTGCACGTATCGAAGACCTGCTGTTTGAGATCAACAACCAGTTGAAAAGCCTCGAAAGCCAGGCACGCAAGGCCGAGAAATACTACGAGGTAAAAAAGGAATACCGGGAAGTCAGCATAGAACTGGCCAAGGCTGCCCTGGAAGGGTTTAATATCACCTTCAAGGAACTGAATGAACAACACCAGGCGGAGACCGACAAGCGGCTCCAACTGGAGGCCGTGATCGCCACCGAGGAAGCCTCCCTGGAAGGCGAGAAATCGGGCTTTGTGGAAAAAGAGCGTGAATTGCAGTCCATGCAACACGCGTTTAACCAACTGCAGCAAAATGTTCGGTCACGCGAGAACGATAAAAACCTAGCCGCCCAGAAACTCCAATACCTCCAGGAAAGGGAAAAGGGACTTTCGGATTTTCTTCAAAGGGCCGACGGACAGATCAAGGGAATTGAAGAAAGCATCGCCTTTACGGAAAACCAGGTAAGGGAAGAAGAGGGAGGATTTGAAACCCTGAACAATGAATTTGCCCTGGTATCTGAGCAGGTTGACCAGCAACGGAGTCAGTTAGGGGAGAAGAGGAACAACCTGGAACAACTTCGTTCAGGATACCAGAAGATCCAGCGTCAGCAGTTTGAGTCTGAAAAAAGAGCAGCCGTATCTGAAACCTCGATTCAGAACATTCAGCGTGCCATTACCCAATCCGAGGAAGAGAAATCACGCCGGGAAGAACAACGCCAGCATATTGCGGAGGAGTTGCAGTTGCATGAAAAAGAGCTTCAGATAAAGAAGACCGATCTGGAACAATTGCAGCAACACCATGATTATACCAAGGAGCAGATCCTCCAGACCCAATCGGTACTGGAAGGACTCAGGACTGAATTGGCAGAAGAGAACCGGAAGCTGGATGCCCGTAAGAACGAATACGATCTGCTGAAAAGCCTGATCGATACGATGGAAGGGTACCCGGAAAGTGTGAAGTACCTGCATAATAACCCCGAGTTGGGTTATTCGGCCCCCATTCTATCCGATATTCTCTATGTAAAAGAAGAATACCGCACGGCCCTGGAGAATGTACTGGAGCCCTACCTCAGTTATTATGTGGTTAACAACCTTCAGGATGGATTAAAAGCCGTTCACCTGCTGGATGCCAATAAAAAAGGGAAAGCCAACTTCTTCCTGCTGGATAAATTTAACGACCAGTCAGCTACCGTTTCCGGTCACGATCTGCCCCATGCCATTCCTGCTTTGCAGGTGGTGGAGGTAGAAGGCCGTTATCGTAAACTGGCCGAACACCTGCTGGGAAATGTTTATATCGCCGATAATGAAGAAGCCCTCAATAATTCCAATGGCTTTGTGGTTATTGAAAAAGAAGGCCGGTATGTAAAAGGAAAATACTCCCTGACCGGGGGAAGTGTCGGGCTTTTTGAAGGAAAGAAGATCGGACGGGCCAAGAACCTGGAGAAACTGGCTGAGCAGATCGATGCCCAGGCCAGTGTGGTCAATGCACTGCGGGAAACCATTCAGCAACGGCATAATGAAGTGATCGCCTTTAACGAAGACCTCCGCGAAAACGCGATCCGCGAAACTGAAAGGGAAATCCAACAGATCACCAATACCGTTTTCTCCCTGCGAAATAAACTGGAGAACCTGCATGCTTTGCAGACCCAGGCAGAGGGACGTATCGCCGAGCTGGGTCAGCAATTACAGCAATCGCAGACAGACCTTGAATCGGTGCGGGTAGAACTTTCCGGTTTCCTGGAGCAATTAAATGCCAGCGCCGATGCGCTGAGCCGGGCCGAGGGGTTGTACAAAGAGGAAGAAACCCTGTTTAATGACACCCTGAATCGTTATAATGAGTTCAACCTGCAGGTGACCAAACAGCAAAGCAAGATCGCGGCCCTGAAACAGGAGCGGGAATTTAAGGCCAACCAATTGAATGAACTCCTGCTGCAGGTAGAAGGGAACCGGGAACAACTGACCACCACCACCAGCGATATCGTGGAATCCCAGACCCGCTTAACTGAACTGGAGGAAGAATTGCTTACCCTTATCCGTCAGAAGGATGAAGAGGAAAGAAAACTCAATGAAGCCGACCAGGCTTATTATAATTGGCGTAACCAGCTTTCGGAAAAGGAAAGCGAACTGCGGCATAAGACCAAAGAAAAAGAACAGGTAGAACACCTGCTCAATGAGATCAAAGACCGGTTGAATGAAGTAAAACTTCAACTGGCGGGAATGAAAGAAAGGCTGAGTGTGGAATTCCGGATCAACCTGGAGGATATCCTGGATGAGGCCAGAACCGGAGATACACCGGTAGAAGAGTTGCAGGAAAAAGTGGACAAGATGAAACGCCGGCTGGAGAACCTGGGCGAGGTAAACCCCACGGCCATTGAAGCGTTTCAGGAAATGAAGAAGCGTTACGACTTTATCCTGGAGCAAAAGAATGACCTGGTATCGGCCAAAGAAAGCCTGATGCAAACCATTCAGGAAGTGGAGGCCACGGCCAATCAAAAATTCCTGGAGACCTTTCAGGCTGTCCGCGAAAATTTCCACAAGGTGTTCAAGACCTTGTTCACTGAAGATGATACCTGTGACCTGATTCTGGAGAACCCGGAGAACCTGGCCGAAACGGGGATTGATGTTATTGCCAAACCCAAGGGCAAACGCCCAACTTCGCTTACCCAGCTAAGTGGGGGAGAGCGTACACTTACCGCTACGGCCCTGTTGTTCGCCATCTACCTGATCAAACCGGCCCCCTTCTGTATTTTGGATGAAGTAGATGCCCCGCTGGATGATGCCAATGTGGGCAAGTTTACCAATATGATCCGCAATTTCAGTGAGAATTCCCAGTTCATCATTGTAACCCACAACAAAACAACCATGAGTACCGTGGATGTGATCTATGGGGTAACCATGCAGGAACCAGGGGTAAGTAAACTGGTGTCGGTCGATTTCAGGAACCTGAGTCAAAACTAATCACTAAAAGCCGGTAGCCTTTGCTATCGGCTTTTAGTTTTCATGATGTGATTCGTGCGATTTATGCCGATGACGGATATCGTGTTTCATTTTATGCACAAAGGCGGAGCAAATGGAGGAAACCCCAACAACCAGCAATATGGATACGGCCACCGCATAAAGCACCCAGCGGGTATTATCCTTTAAATAAGCAATAGAATAAAAACTTAGGAAAACAGAGGCAATCGTAAAGACAAATCCGAGGATGGATTTAAAGATCCACTGGTCATAATGGTTGCTGGACATGGGCAGTAAATTTCCATAAAAGTACGGAAATCAATGTATTGTTAATCTTATACGGCTTGCTTTTTGGGTGGGGATATTTTATAATTTTAGGATTCAATCCCGGCACATGAAACAACTGATCTTATCCCTTTTTATTCTTTCCCTTGTTGCCCCTGTTGTGGCCCAGGAAAAACCTGAAGGCCTTTTCATCAATTCAAAAGCTCCTGACTTTAAAGGAAAGGATCAGGATGGCAAAGATGTCCGATTAAAGGACCTGCTGAAGAAAGGCCAGGTGGTACTGGTTTTCTACCGCGGAGAATGGTGTCCTTATTGTAACAAGCACCTGAAGCGTTTGCAGGATTCTCTCTCCCAGATTACGGAGAAAGGGGCCCAACTGGTGGCGGTTACGCCGGAAAAACCAGAATCGGTCACCAAAACCCGTGAGAAAACGGGTGCCACTTTTACCATCATTTCCGATGAACAGCAAAAGATCATGAAAGCCTATGATGTGGCATTTTCACTGGATGAAAAGACACTGAAGCGATACAAGAGTTTTGATATCGATATTGAAAAGAATAATGGTGACAATGGGTCCTATTTACCGGTTCCTGCTATTTATATCATCACCAAAGAAGGCCTGATCAAATACCGGTACTTTGATGCGGATTATAAGAAACGCCCTTCGGTGAAGGAGATTGTGGAGAATTTGTGAGGGGGGATAGGTGAATGGGTGAATGGGTGAATAGTGAATAGTGAATGGTGAATAGGTGTGTAGTGAATTATTTGTATTCAATTCAAATGGTCAATACGGAAATCAATCATTGCACATCCACCATTCACCCATTCACCATTCACCCATGGCCGGGGGCCCCCAGGCAGGGCCCGGAGTGAAAAATTAGAACCACGAACAAGAGGCGGCGA
>JAYRZH010000071.1:10368-16284 GCA_041916555.1 Chitinophagaceae bacterium
CTTCACCCCTTCACCATTCACCTCCCTCCCCCCTCCCAAATCAATTTCCCAATTTTTCCATTTCCACCCACGAGGAAGACGGTGGTGCCCATTTTGGCAAATTGAACGGTATGAAAACCTGTGTGGCTGATCCATTTCCAGGTGCGGCCTCCATCGATGGAATAATCCACGCCGTTAAGTCCGCAGGCTACCAGGTTGCTTTTTGATAGATATTCGACACAGCTACGGTAACCGTGGGGAGGCTCCTGAGGGCTGCTCCATGACTTACCACGGTTATGGGAGATGAGGCAATTCTTGTTTATGCTATCCGGGTAATTAAAGTCCCCTCCGACAACAACAATATGTTTTCCGGCATTATGGGTGTATTCATCCCATACGGTAACTGAATTAGCGCCGGTTGTTTCCTGTCCCTGAATGATGGGGATATCGTAGGCTTCGCCGTCAATGAACAATCTGGACCTTTTACCTCCGCTAACCATGTACAGGTTATGGTAATACAGTCTGGCGACATTGGTTCCGCTGGCGGCAAAAAAAGCTTCTCCACTATCGGCCACCGGGCGGTCGGCTCTGTCGATTTCTTTCCAGGTATCACCACCATCTCCGGTTTTGGCCATAAAGAAATGCCCGTCAACCGGGTCACCGATCACGGTCCCGTTTTTGGGATCGCTAAAATCCAGGGCATCCAGGAACATGCCTTTGGTATTATTTTCATACACGATCTTCCAGGTATTTCCTCCGTCGGTGGTTTTGAGAAGATAGGCAGGTTCTCCAATACCCAGGATAATGGCCGTGCTGGCATCAAAGGCTTCAATATCGCGGAATTCTGTTTTTTCAAATCCGGTTACGGTCATCCATTTCCAGTTTTTACCTCCATTATTGGAGCGGGCGACCATCCCATTGCTTCCGCTGGCCCAGATAATATTGTCGTTGACCACGGAAAGCCCGCGCAGGCTGGTCTTGGTACCCGAATCAAGCAACCTTACTTCGGGATAGTGTTTTTGGCAAAAGGTGGAAAACGGAAATACAAAAAGGGTGCTGATGGCCAGCACGATTAGTCGGTTAACTTGATTGTTCATGGTTAATTCAATTGGGCCAGCAGGGTGGCTTTGTCCACGATCCCGCTTTGGCGCCAGGTTTCCTGCCCGTTTTTATAGACAATAAAGGTAGGATAACTATTGATTTGGAGAGGCTCCAGGATATTGGTATGAACACCCACATCTATCTTCAGTAATTTAACGGTTTGGGCTTTCTCGGTCATTACCTCACTGAGTACAGGTTCCATTTTTACACAGGGAGGGCACCATTCCGCGCCAAAATCCACCAATACTGTTCCCGTGGCAGGTATTTGGGCTTTGTATTCCTCCAGCGTCAGTTGCTTTTGAAGTTTTGCTTCTTCAATAGGTTTACGGGCCCTTCTCCAACTGATATATCCTCCATCCAGTTCCACCACTTGTTGAAAACCGTTAGCCTTTAACCAGATCGCGGCGGAAGTGCTACGGGGCCCGCTGGCGCAATAAATATAAACGGGTTTTGAACGATCAAGATGTTGTGTGCGGTCGGCAAATTCGGTGCGGTTTGTCCAGTCAGCCTGCATGGAGCCCGGAATATGGCCATAGGCAAATTCCCCGGCAGAACGTACATCCAAAACCTGTTGTTTCCCAATGGAAATAGCTTTCTCAAACTCATCTGCTGAAACCCGGGAGGCATTGCCCTGTTGGGCGGTACAGGAAAACATGAGCAGGGATAGGGTCAGTACGGTTATTGAGATCTTCATGCTTTTTTTGGGTAAAAATAATGGATTCAGAGGTCGGGAGGGTGACAAATGACACAAGCCTCCTTATTCATCATCCTCTTCATGATAAGCATCTTCGTTATAGTAATACCGCTGCCATTCCCTGGCAGTTTCATCACTGAGGCATTCAATGATATCCTGGATGGGATCGTTCTTTCGTTTCCATTCCGTTACCATCGGCTCATCATAGCGCGTCACAAACAGGCAATGGTCAGTTTCCACCATGGCCTTTATCAGGGTGATGGGGCTGTTGATCCGTTCCTGTACCAGGTAATAACATCCCGGTTCAAGTAATGCATACGTGTACATAACCTTCTCCTCAATTTTTAGATCAAATAATTCGGCTGGTAATGGGCTAGTGTAGAATCTAATGGGTACTCAACATGGGTGATAAGTAGTTTTTCAAAGGGTCGTCAGCATGGCAAAGTTAACCATTTGGGGGCGATTTGATACAGGGGTTTACCAGGTAGTGGTTTGCGACCCCGGGGTAGAAGATTTGTTACCTATTGATTATTAATTATTTATAAATAAAATAGGCTTCCATCTGGAATATTATCACATGTAAATAATTAATAATCAATTATCGTGAATCCATAAATTAACATGGGATTATTCATAAACCCGTACATAATCCACCTCCATTTTCCGGGGCCAGATGGTGCTGTCAACACCCTTGGCACCACCCCAGTTTCCCCCCACGGCGATGTTTAGCAGGAGGTACATTTTATTATCAAAAGGCCAGGTGGCATAGCCGGTTTTTTCATTGCCAAAGCTGAAATAACTTTTGCCATCCACTTCTGTGTGGATCGAGTCTTTTGTCCATTCCAACGCATATACATGGAAACTGTTGGCAAAGTCAGGTACAAAGGTGGTATCCGTTTTCTGGGTCCCAATACTGTGATAATAACTCTTGCAATGTACAGACCCGTGGATGTAACCGGGATTGAACCCTACATGCTCCATGATATCGATTTCTCCGTCATCGGGCCATTTAAAGGGTTGGGTATTCGCCAATAGCCAGATGGCAGGCCAAGTGCCCAATCCTTCGGGTATGCGGGCCTTAACTTCTATCCGTCCATATTGCCATTCGGCCTTGCCTCGGGTAACCAGCCGGGCCGAAGTATATTCTTTTCCTTCCCAGGCCTCGCGGTGGGCTTCAATGATCAATTGCCCGTTCTCCACCCGGGCATTCGCGGTTCTGGCTGCCGTATAATACTGCAACTCATTATTACCCCAACCATGCCCTCCTGTATCATAAGCCCATTTGGTGGAATCGGGAAGGCCCTTGTATTCAAACTCATCACTCCAAACCAGTTTACGGGCTGGGGTAGTTGGGTTATTGCAGGCTATCAGCAGGGACAAACTCAGCGTGTATATGGCAAGGAATCTCATGTTGGTGGTATTTGCGTAAAAATAAAGAGGAAACGCGCAAAATTTGGTAATTATCTTCCGACCTTCTATTTTTGCCCCATCATGAATAACATGCTGCATATCCATCATCATCATACTTGCCTTGCCGGGTGAGCCGATGGTGTTTTATGCAAAAACATAAATTCTGAAGGGCTTACCACTGGTGAGCCCTTCTTTTTTTCAATCTATTGAGCAAAATGAAAACAACAATTCAAGCGACGGCGGAAAATAATACCATACTCCGGATTGCCATCCAGAAGAGTGGCCGCCTGTATGAAGATTCCGTTCAATTACTTAAGGAATGTGGTATTGAAATGCGAAACGTCAAGGACCGGCTGAAAACCACCAGTGACACTTTCCCCCTGGAAGTTCTATTCCTGCGGGATGATGATATCCCTCAGTATGTGGCCGATGGGGTGGCGGATATTGGCATCGTGGGGGAAAATGTGATGTATGAAAAGGGTAAAGAAGTGGATGTGGTGGAAAAACTGGGTTTTGGAAAATGCCGTTTGTCCATCGCCATCCCCAGGGCCCAGGAATTTGGTGGCCCTTCGAGCATTAATGGCAAACGCATCGCCACCAGCTACCCCAACCTGGTGAAAAAATACCTGAGTGAAAAGAATATTGACGCTGAAATTCATGAGATCAGCGGGTCTGTTGAGATCGCGCCGGGTATTGGGCTTTCTGACCTTGTTTGCGACCTGGTAAGTTCTGGTTCCACCTTATTGCTTAATGGTCTGAAAGAGGTGGAAACGATTCTATCATCCCAAGCTGTGCTTATCCGCAACCGGTCCTTCAATGGCGAAAAAGGCAAGCTGTTGCAAAAGCTGTTGTTCAGGATCAACGCGGTTAAGAAGGCCAAGCGCAATAAGTACATCCTTCTTAATGCCCCCAATGAAAAACTGCCCGAGATCATCGGGATGCTGCCTGGTATGAAAAGCCCCACGGTGCTTCCTCTGGCAGAATCGGGGTGGAGCAGTGTGCATACGGTGTTGAGTGAGGAGGAGTTTTGGGAAAAGATTGAAAAACTCAAAGAGGCTGGCGCCCAGGGTATCCTGGTGGTGCCCATTGAAAAAATGGTGATCTGATCAATACACGCATAATGAAAACCTATACATACCCCGATCGTTCAGAATGGCCCGCCCTCCAGGCAAGACCGGTAATGGAGGCCGCTTCGCTGGAGAAAAAAGTACGCAAGGTGCTGGAAACGGTCCGCCGGAAAGGTGACAAGGCCCTTCGGCGTTATACCCGCGAATTTGACGGCGTAAGGCTAAAGAAATTCCAGGTTACCCCCAAGGAATTTGCCGCCGCGGATAACAAATTATCCGAGGAACTAAAAGCGGCGATCCAGTTGGCTAAATTCAATATCGAGCGTTTTCATAAAACCCAGCTTGATACACCAAGTCCCATTGAGACGATGCCCGGGGTCAGGTGCTGGAGAGAAAACCGCCCCATTGAAAAAGTAGGGATCTATATTCCCGGAGGAACGGCGCCGCTGTTCAGCACGATTCTGATGCTGGCTGTTCCCGCGTCACTCGCAGGTTGCAGGGAGATCGTCCTTTGCTCACCTCCCAATGAAGAAGGCAAACTCCATCCCGCTATTCTGTACACCGCCATGCTTTCCGGGGTCACTTCCGTGTTTAAGCTTGGGGGCATTCAGGCCATTGGCGCAATGGCTTTTGGCACCGAGTCTGTTCCATCTGTTTACAAAATATTCGGTCCTGGTAACCAATACGTCACCTGCGCCAAACAATTGGTTCAGCAGGATGGACTGGCCATTGATATGCCGGCTGGTCCCAGTGAAGTCGCGGTATTTGCCGACAACACAGCCAATCCCGTCTTTGTAGCCTCCGATCTTTTAAGCCAGGCTGAACATGGCTCCGACAGCCAGGTGGTATTGGTGACCACCGATGAATCCCTGCCTGATAAAGTGAAGAAGGAAATGGAGAAGCAATTAAGTGTTTTGCCCAGAATGGAATTGGCAGCCAGGGCTCTTGAAAACAGCCGCATCATCCTGCTTAAAAATGAGCAGGATTCCATTGATTTCCTCAATCAATACGCCGCAGAACACCTGATACTCGCCTGTGCCAACCCGGAGAAACTCGCCGGGGTTGTTACCCAGGCAGGCTCAGTCTTTCTGGGGCATTATTCCCCCGAAAGCGCGGGAGACTATGCCAGTGGCACCAACCATACCCTGCCTACCAATGGATATGCCCGTGCCTATAGTGGGGTAAGTGTTGATAGTTTCGTAAAGAAGATCACGTTTCAGCAGATTCAACCCGATGGACTTGAAAATATAGGAAAGGCGGTGATCGCCATGGCTGAAGCCGAAGGACTTCAGGCCCATGCTGAAGCCGTGCGGGTGAGATTAAAAAACTAAAGGACAAAGACTTTAAACGAATAGCATTTTAAATAATAAGGACCATCATGGAATTTGATATCAATAACCTGGTTCGCGATAACATCAAACGGTTAAAACCGTATTCCTCCGCCAGGGATGAGTTCAAGGGAGAGGCCAGGATATTTTTGGATGCCAATGAGAACAGCCTGGGTTCTCCTCTTACCCGCTGGTATAACCGTTATCCTGACCCTTTGCAAACCCAATTAAAGGAAAAGATTGGGGCCATCAAAGGCGTTGAAAAGGAACATATTTTTATTGGAAACGGGAGTGATGAGTGTATTGATATTCTCTACCGCGCTTTTTGCGAAACTGG
>JAYRZH010000072.1:0-16053 GCA_041916555.1 Chitinophagaceae bacterium
CCGGCATCAACAAAGGTAAAGGAACCGGTCAAGAACGCCGGTAAAAATTACCTGGGTGACAACCTCCGCCAGGTGGTTATCGCCTCTGTCTACCCGGATGTGGTTTTTATTCCTGAGGAAACCCTGGAGTTCCTGACCTCCATTCTCACAGCCTGCAAACTGACCCTGGCAGATGTGGCCATCATCAACCTGTTTGGCCAGCAACCGGAGGATGCCCTTGAATCGATCAGGGAGCTAAAGGCTGAAAAGCTGTTGTTGTTTGGGGTTGGTCCCGCTGATGCGGGACTGCCAGTTCGGTTTCCCCATTTTCAAAAGCAAATGGTCAATACCCTGCTTTGTCTTTCCGCCCCATCTCTGGAAGAAATTAAACAAGACCGGGATACCAAGACCCGGCTCTGGACTTCCCTAAAAATCATTTTTAATGTCTAAAGGCCAGGAACTGGTTTTTGCCACCAATAACCCAAACAAGGTAAAGGAGATCCGGGCCATCCTGGGCGACTCCCTCCAGGTGATTACCCTCAAAGAGGCAGGGATTGATATTGATATTCCGGAGCCCTTTGATACGATTGAGGAGAATGCCCGGACAAAATCCGAAACGATTTTTAGGTTAACGGGAAAAGATTGTTTTGGGGAGGATACCGGACTGGAAGTGGAGGCCCTAAATGGGGAACCAGGGGTCAAAAGCGCCCGCTATGCAGGAGAAGGAAGGTCCTTTGAAGACAATATCCGGAAACTCCTTTTCAAACTGGGCAATGAACCAAATCGAAAGGCCAGGTTCAGAACCGTTATTTCACTTATTTTCGCTGGACAGAAGCATGAGTTTGAAGGAGTTTGCGAAGGCCGTATCCTCCACGAACCCAGGGGTCTGGATGGGTTTGGCTATGACCCGGTCTTTGTACCGGATGGCGAAACCCGGAGTTTTGCCGAAATGACCCTGAACGAAAAAAACCGATTCAGCCACCGCAAGAAAGCCACCGCAAAGCTGGTCGCATTTTTGCAAAACAATATGAAATCCTAAATTATTGACCGACCCGCGCAACCATATTTTCACTGAAACCGACTTAATCAGGGGTTGTATCGCCGGCGAGCGAAGGATGCAGGAGGAACTCTACAAGCGCTTTTCCTCAAAAATGTATGCTGTTTGCCTGCGTTATGCCTCCAATAGCGACGATGCCCAGGATATTCTCCAGGATGGCTTTGTCAAGGTCTTTAAAAACCTGGAAAAATTCAGGGGAGAAGGTTCCTTTGAAGGTTGGGTTAGACGGATATTCGTAAACACCGCCATCGAACACCTCCGCCGGAAGACCCAGATGATCTCCATCGGCGAAAAGGAAGAACGCTCCATCCCCCTTCCGGAGAAAAACGCCCTTGACAACCTGGCCGAAAAAGACATCATGGCCCTTATCCAAAAACTGTCGCCGGGATACCGTACCGTGTTTAACCTGTATGTGATCGAAGGCTACACCCATAAGGACATCGGGGAAATACTGGGAATCAGTGAAGGCACCAGCAAATCTCAGCTTGCCAGGGCCCGGGTGATTCTCCAGGATATGGTGAAAGAACATTTACTCAAGAACAATGGATAGTCTGATCAGAAATAAAATGTTTGACCATGAAGTACCTCCTCCGGCAGGTACCTGGGAAAAACTGTCTGAAAGACTCGATGAATGGCAACACGATAAACTTGTTCAGGCCAGGATGGAAAACATCAGCATCCCCCCTCCCACTGCTGCCTGGAATAATATAATTGAACGGCTGGAACCCCAAACATCTGCCAGCAAAATCATTCCCTGGCGTCGTTGGATGATCGCCGCTTCTGTACTGGCAGTATTGGCGGTTTCTGCTTATTTACTTACCAGGCCCGGCAGCCAATCGGAAGAAGTGGCCGCATTCCAGGGTCCTTCGGATACCCTGTCAGCGGGAAACAATACTGAACTGGTTTCAACGGATACAACGGTGAAAGAAAAGGAAGTAGCGGAGTCACGCACGTATGCCACCATTATCAATTCGGTATCTTCTTCCCTGCTTAAGAATGCCAAGCAGGTAATGAGTGGCCTCAATGCGGTGACGGAAGAATCAAGACAGGCGACTACAGGCCAGGCCCACCATCGGTCATCTGGATATGACCTTGGTGTTATGGCCGCTTCCTCCGCAGCAGACAATAATGACCGGTATTACAACCTGCTGGATGAAAACGGGAACCTGGTTAGGGTTTCAAAAAAATTATCTGCCCTTGACTGTGTCATTAAAAATGGACTTGTGGTACCTGTGGATGACAAACCAAAAGGGGCAGACGATGATTGCACGGAGAAGGTAAAAGAATGGCACAAGATCATGAGCACCGCACCGGCGATCATTTCTCCATTGGATCTTTTGCAGGTATTGGCAAATGGCAAGTAACATATTCCCATAAATTCAACCCATGGCCGGTCAACTCCCCGCATTCCCCCAACAATTCTCTTTTACCGCTTCTATTCCCGTTCGCATCACCGATGTTAATTATGGCAACCATGTAGGTAACGATGCCGTTTTATCAATTCTCCATGAAGCCAGGATGCAATTCCTCGCGCACCATGGATTTACAGAACTGGATTGCGGTGGCGCCGGGCTTATCATGCGCGATGTAGTGATTGAATTCAAGAAAGAAATCCACTATGGGCAATCCCTGATGATCGATGTGATTGCCAAAGATTTCACCAAGGTCTCCTTTGATATTTATTATCGTGTTCAAACTGAGGGGAGTCATACCCCGCTGGTTATTGCCCGAACAGGGATGGTATGTTTTGATTACAAGGCCCGAAAGATCATGGCAGTGCCCGATGTGGTAAAGGATAAACTGCCTGGTTGAAATTCTCCAATAAATAGAATCAGATTACTGTTTCATGGCGCGGATCTCAGTGAGCAAGGCGGGGGCCAGGTCGCTGTTCATTAAGACCAGTTCATTGTACTTTTTAATGGCTTCCTGCTTTTGATCGGTTTTTGCATAGCATAGTCCCAGGTAATACAGGGCCGTACCGATCTTCGGCCCGGGAATGGATTCCGTTTTGCGGAGGAATGAAATAGCCTCGGTGAAATTACCCAGGGAATAGGCCGTATATCCCAATTCAGAATAGGCAATCCGGTCGTTGGGATCAAGCGCCACGGCCTTTAACAGGCAGGGCTGCGCAAGTGCGTATTCCTTTAATTCATTATGACACCAACCAGCCCAATAATGGGCTTTCTTGTTATTGGGTTCCCTTGAAATTACACTGTTGTACCAGTTTAGGGCCTTGCGGGAGTCACTTCTTTTCGCCCGGTAAATATCCCCCAAACCCAGTCTAGCCAGGATATGGTTAGAGTCAATGGCCAATACCTGCTGATATAGGACCAGGGCCTTGTTGATGCTGTCGAGATTGTAATAGGCAAACCCAGTTTCATAAAGCACTTTCTTATCGTTGGGCAACCATTTGGAAGCGGAAGATAACCGGTTAAGCGCAAGGGTGAATTGACCCAATTCGTTGTGGCACCAGGCCAGTTCCAGGTATCCCTCACCGAGTTGGGGGTTGAATTGAATCGCCTTTTCAAACAGGGGAAGGGCGGACTGGCAATTACCGGCTTCTTTTTGCTTTAGCCCGGCATCCAGGTACACCCGTGCTGAATCCTGCCCATGCATAAACGGGCACAAAAAAAGAAGGATCACTAGGAAATAAAAGGTCCTCATTGTAAAGCCAACAAATTAAATCAAATTATTCCAGATTTTCCAGCTTTCCTCTGCTTGTCGAAGAAGCATATCAAATCCATTGCGGGTGGTGGCGCCACGATCGATTCCGTATTGAAGGAACCGGGTGGTTTCTGGGTTGTAGATAAGATCAAAAAGAAAATGGTTGCTTCCTACTTGCGTTAAATCAATGGGTGGACATTCCTCCACCCGGGGAAACATACCCAGGGGTGTGGTATTGATGATCAACCTGTGACTGGCAAGGATCGATGAAGATATTTCCTCATATGTAAGGGTTCCCTCGGGTCCTGGTCGCCTGGAAACAGTTATAAAGGGTATCTTAAGTTTGCGCAGCACCCATTGAACAGCTTTTGCCGCTCCGCCTGTTCCTAAAACAAGGGCCTGGTCATGTGCGGGTTTCAAACCAGTGAGCAGGGACCCTTCAAATCCGATGACATCTGTATTAAAACCGGTCAGTTTCCCATCCCGGATCCGGATGCAGTTGCAAGCACCGGTTTCCCTTACCACATCGGTCATTTCATCCAGGTAGGGTATCACCATTTCCTTATAGGGAATCGTCACATTCAGGCCGGCAAGTCCCGGGGTGGCCAATACACCGGGAAAGGATTCGATGGTAGGAATGGAGAAATTTTCATACACTATACCAGTGATGTTCTCCTGATTAAATTTATCTGTGAAATACCGTTGCGAAAAAGAATGCGTAAGTGGATAGCCTATCAGTCCATAGACTTTCATCATGCTTCTTCTTTATTGAGGTACAGGTGGAAGGTATCCCCTCTTAACCCGAGACGCATGGCTTCCAGCGGAAGCACTTCGGTGGGTGCGATATTTCCCAGGTTGACATTACAACCAATCAATTCGATAAAATACAGTTGCTGGGCTTTTTGCGGGGCTTCCCACATGATCTTCTCGGCGGGGATCTGTGTCAGGATCTCCTGAACAAGACCTTCCCTGACTTCTCCCGAACCACGATAGATACCCACATTACCGGCTTCGCGGGCCTCCGCGATTACATAACTGGAGCCGGCATTTAATTCGGCCCTCATCAGTTCAATCCATTTATAGGGGGGTATGATATGAGCTGCGTCTTTGCTGCCTACTTCACTCAGCACGGTACCATGTTTGGTGAGTTTTTCGATATAACCACATTTCTCCGCGTGGGGAATGGTGATGGAGCCATCGCTGACCTCCATATAATCGATCCCAAACTCCTTGCACACAGCAATATAATCCTCAAACTGGTTGCGGATCAGGAAGGCTTCAAAAAGGGTTCCCCCGAAATATACTGGGATATCGTACGATTTGTAAACCTTGAGTTTCTCTTCCAGGTGAGGGGTTACAAAGGAGGTTCCAAACCCTAATTTCACCACATCCACATGGGGGCTTGAAGCGCTCATAAAGTTCGCGGCTTCCTGCACACTCAGCCCTTTATCCATTACCATGGTGATACCGGCCACACGGGGTTTGATATTTCTGTCGGGTATCTGTTTCAGCTTGAAGTTCATACGTCCAAATTATTGGTTGCTAAGGTTTCAAAACAGCGGCAAAAATAAGGAAGTACGGTCTTATGGGGCGTGATTTTTGTCATTCAGGGACGGGCTGGTCAACTGTTCTTTTTCTTGTACCGGGCAATGATATCCACCACTTGCTGGTTTTGCAGGATCACTGGGTTTAGTTCTACAAAACGTTTGAGTTTGCGGGGATCAAGGCTCAGGGCCTGGTCGAGCCAGAGCAGCCCTTCCTTGGCTTTACCCGCGGCCAGCAGAAAAGCGCTTTTGTAAAAATAAAACAGGGGCTTTTTACCGGTTGCTTGCAGGGCGGCTTCCACCTGAAGCAGGGCCTCTTCAAAATACTCGGCTTTGTACAAGCAACGAAGGATCGCTTCCCAGCCGGCCACATTGCGTGGTCTTGCACTCACAACATGGGTGAGGCTGGCAATAGACTCCCTGAACTGTCCCAATTGAAGGCGGCACTCGCCCATCAACAGGTTGTATTCGGGTTGCTTGGGGTGAATACGAAGCGCTGATTCAAGTTGCCGGGCAGCCTGTTGAAATTGCCCTTCATTAAAGTAGGTATAGGCTAATTTGTAATAGAGTTTGCTTTCATCCGGGTTCAGGTGCGAGGCTTTCCGGTAATAAAAGCGGGCCTGCCCATATTTATGCATTTTGTCATAGCAATGCCCAATGGCCTCATAGATTAGGTCTTCGGGTTTGGACAGTTCATTCACTTTTTCCAACACTTCAATGGCCTCTTTGTATTTACGCAAACGGATATAGGCATCGCCCATATTCCGATAGGCATAATCAAATTTTTCTTCGATGGTCACCGCATACTGGTAGGCATCAATCGCCTTCTCATAGAGCTTTAAGCCCTGGTAGGCGGCCGCCAGGTTGAACCAGGCAAGTTCATTATAGGGATATTCATCGATGATGAACTGGTGCAAACGAATGCTTTCTTCATTCCGGCCGGTGAAATCGGTCCAGAAACATATCTTGTACAAAGCCTCTTCATTGTTGGGGTCCTGTTCCAGGATCAGTTTGAGACAATCAAAGATCTTATCAAATTCCTCATAGTCATCATACACATCCGCCAGTTCAAACAACAACTCTATACGTTCGGGGCCATCAAACAAGGCCAGTGACTGCTCCAGCAGTTCCACGGCCCTTTCCGGCTGGTCGAGCGCGAGATAAGCGTCGGTTTTAAGGATATAGAGGTTGATATCCATGCTATCAAGCAGGGAAGCCTTTTCCAGTATATCGAGGGATTCTTTATACCGGCGGGAAGCCAGGAGTATATCGGCCTTTTTGATCAGCAAGGCCGAGGAAAAGGGGTATTGCTCTGTGCCCAACTCCGCGGCTTCCAGGGCATTGCCCAATTCTTCCTTCTCATCAAAATAGTCTATAATACGTTCAAAGGAGTCTTCGTCAAGAAAAGAATGCGAACGACCGTTTTTCAGGTTCTCATACTGCTTTAATAGCTCCCCAAACTGTTCCCTGTCTTCTTGGTATGGATGTTCTTTCATGAATATCAAAGGTTTAGACAAGATAACTTTTTTCCGAAAAAAAAGCCGGATTTTTTAGTAACATTTCCCCAATTCCGGCGTTAAATAAATACTAATATTCTGGATAGACGGTTTTTTTATCAAAACTTTTATTTCTAATTTTGTCCGCAATGGTAAAGCAATCATCCATACTGCGCAGAAAACTGTTAACGGGTGCCCTCGTTATCATTTCAGCTGCAGCCGCCTATGCAACACTGGGCGATGGAGGGGGTAAAACTAAGAAAAGTACCCTGCTCGCTAACCATTATTCCAACGTTACACCGGGCAAATTCTCTCTGAAATCAGGCTATCAATACCGTGGCAGCCAGATCATTTCTCAATCCACCCAGAACAATGTGATCTCCCTTAATTCGGTGATCACTTACCAGAAAGGGAATACCACTTATATCGTTCCGCTCAAGGCAAATGTCAAGACGGGCGAGAAAGTTAAGTTCACCCTGGGTGTACCTACACTTAACAAATAATCAAATTCGGTTTGGGATGAGTGGTTGGGGCTAATGGCCTCCGGATTCTTATTGCGCCCCCAGTTTTTTGCTTTCCTCATAGGTCATGACCCGGAAACCTGATTTGGGCAGGTCAAATTTGGAGGCCGGCACGATATTAAAACTGATCTTGGAAACCGTATATATCATTTTGATCTTACCCAGACTGGATTCGTATTCCATGGCCAGACCGGGAAGCCCTTTATTGGCATATTGAAAATCCTTGTTCTCGGGAATCAGGTCGGGGGTGTAATAAACGGTAAATTCAGACCCATCTTTCAACTTCCCTACCGCTTTCTGGCATTTATAGCCCAGTATCTCCTTGTATTCTTCCAGGTAAGTAAAGGAAACGCCTTCATATTTCTGGTTGGATTCCTTCCAGTTTTCGGCGGTCATGGTGATCATGTATTTTGTTTCCCCGTATTCCTTCAATACGGTCGCATTACCGGTCTTTCCATCCACAATCGTAGATTGGGTTCCGAGGGAACTTACGAGTTCGGAACGGCTCTTATTGGCTTTGAGGTAAACCACGCTTACGGCCCCGTCAAACATATCGGCGATCTTGGGGTCGGCTTCTCCCGTATTGATAACGATATCATACGAAATAGTGCCTTCCGTGATCCGTTTCTGGGCGGAAGCGCTGACGGCCAGGGTCAGCAGGAAAAGACCGGAGATGATTACCTTTTTCATGTTTTACCGGGTTGGTAATTGACAAATAGACGGTCTAAATTAGGAAAATGGTTGTATTCTTTACTTTTTACCCTTCTGTTGCATATCCTTTAACTTTTTCTGCGATTCCTGCATCTGCTCAAACCGCTCCTGCCACTTACTCTTTGCCTTGGGTTTTTTCCGGGTTTCTTCCATTTTAGCCAGTATCTTATCATGGTTAATGATATAGTTCTGGATAATAAACTGCAGGGCCAGGGTAATGATGTTTGACACGGTATAATACCAGGTCAGGGCCGAGGGCAGTTGGTTGAAGATAAACAACAGGAAGAAGGGGAAAATATACGGCATGTACTTCAGCATGGGGTTGCTCTGGTCGGGCGTCATGCTCATGCTGTAGAGCGAAATCAGGAAGCTGGTAATTACGGCGGTAATGGTAAACAAGCTCAGGTGATTGCCAAGCAGGGGGATCTTGACCCCGAATTTGATCACATCGTCAAAGGCGGAGAGGTCATTGGCCCACAGGAAGCTCTCACCACGCAGGTCCACACTGGCATTAAAGAAGCTATAGAGGGCAAAGAAAATCGGAATCTGGAGCAGGGCCGGGATACATCCACCCAGGGGGTTTACACCAGCCTCGCGGAACAGCTTCATCTGTTCCATGCTCATGGCCTGCTGATCGTTGCCAAATTTCTCTTTCAGTTTGCTGATCTCAGGTCTCAGCACCTTCATTTTCGCCCCGCTGAGGTAACTGGAATAAGTTAACGGCGAAATCAGCAGGCGGATAACCAGGGTAAGCAAGGCAATGGCAAGGCCAAAGCTGCCGGCAAAACCCTTGATAAAATTAAAGACCGGGATTACAATATACTTGTTGATTGGTCGTACAAAGGCATACATCCCCTGCCCCAGGTTGACCAGCTTTCCCATTTGCAGGTCGTACTTCTTGAGAAGTTCATAATCGGCAGGGCCATAATAGATGTCAAGGGGAACGCTAACCTGTGGGGTTCCTTTGGTTTCAATACGCAGGGCCGCTGTTGAGCGTACTACGGTTTTGGCCGAATCAGCGGGGATATTCCATTCGATCTTTCCAGAATTGAAATTCTCACGGGACACAAGGATCGTATTGAAAAAACGCTGGCGTACCCCGATCCATTTTACCGGTGAACTGAATTGCTTGTCAGAACGACGGCCAATAGTATGGTAATCAAATTCCCCGTCTAATACATATCCGATCTGGGTATTTTGTTTTTCAAAACTGAGGTCTTTTTCCTGCTGTATGGCTTCGTACTGCCAGTTGAGGTTCAATACCCCCTGGGTAAGCAGTTTATCGGCCCCGTTGAACATGATTTCAAAGTCAACCATATAATCATTCTTCTTCACCACCCATTGATGGGTGATAGAGGGACCGGCGCTATCGGCCTGCAGCATGAATTTTATTACTGAATCACCGGTTTGGTTTACAGATTTTTCCACCCCGGCAAAATTGAGCTCCTTGATGGTTGTGGTTCCCTCCCCGGTATTGATGGGGTAGTCGATCCGGTTAAAGGCGCCACCAGCGAGCCTGACAAGGCTGCTGTCCTGGGACTTGAAATTTTTCAGGTCAACCCACTTGGGTTGTCCGCCAAGGGTGCTGAAAGCGATCCGGAATACATCGTTTTCCAGGTAAACGATCTGCTCGGGGGTATTCGCCGCCTGGCGGTACTGTCCGGCCTTGATCTGTTGATTGCTAATGGATTGTTTGGATGTATCCAGTTTTACCTGGCGGCTGGTATCCACCTTGGGCTGGTTGGCCCTGGCAATAGAGTCCTTTCGGGCCTGCTCGCGACGCATGGCCTGTTGTTCCTTGCTGGTATATGTAAAATAGGCAAAAAGTAGGGCGGCCAATAACACAAAGCCGATCACCGTATTCCTGTCAAATTTCATGAGGTTGATGTTAAAGGGTGCAAATATACCGGTTATTTTATCATCCGGGGAGATGGGGGGTATGAACTACAGAGACGCAGAGACACAGAGAATATTCTATTATAGATCATTAAATTCAGGAAAAAACTAAACCAATGAAAAAAGTGATTCTTTGAGGTAATAATTAATGATCAATAATCTCTGTGTCTCCGCGTCTCTGTGGTTAAAATTCACCTTAAGAAAGCTCTTTCTGAAGCACCACTGTTTTTTGCGCGGTCCGGTCTTCGTTGTATTTGCGGGCGGCCGCCACAAAATGGACAAAAACAGGATGTGGGTTTTCCACGGTACTCTTTAGTTCGGGGTGGTATTGCACTCCGATAAAGAAGGGGTGACCGGGGATTTCCATGATCTCTACCAGTCCGGTTTGGGGGTTTCTTCCACTGGCGATCATGCCTTTTTGTTCAAATGACTCCAGGTATTTATCATTGAATTCGTAGCGATGGCGGTGGCGTTCACTGATCAGGTTGGTGCCATATATTTTTTCAGCCAGCGAACCTGTTTTCAGTTCACAGGGATAGGCCCCCAATCGCATGGTACCCCCCATTTTGGTGATCTTTTTTTGTTCTTCCATCATATCGATCACCGGTTCGATGGTTTGGGGGTCCATTTCGGTGGAGTGGGCATTACTCAAACCCAGTACATCCCGGGCAAACTCGATCACGGCCATTTGCATGCCCAGGCATATTCCAAAGAAAGGCAGGCCATTCTCACGGGCGTATTTCACAGCGGTTATCTTTCCTTCTATGCCACGGTGTCCAAACCCTGGGGCTACCAGCAACCCGTCAAGAAGGGAGAGTTTTTCAGCCACGTTTTCCGGGGTAATAAACTCGGAATGGATGTACTGAACCTGCACTTTGCATTCATTCATGGCTCCGGCATGGACAAAGGATTCCAGTATGGATTTATAGGCATCCTGTAATTCCACATATTTGCCAATCAACCCGATGGTCACTTTGGCTTTGGGGTATTTGAGTTTATTCAGAAACTCCTTCCATTTCGTAAGCTCGGGTTCAGTTTCGTTCTGAAGGTTGAGTTTTTTCAGCACAATTCGGTCCAGTTTCTCATTCATCATGATCAGTGGCACCTCATAAATGGTACTGGCATCGGCGGCTTCGATCACCGCTTCGGGTTTTACATTACAGAACAGCGCGATCTTGCGTTTAATCTCTTCTGAAATCGGTTCTTCGGTGCGGCAAACAATGATATCGGGAAACACCCCACTCTCGCTAAGCATTTTTACCGAGTGCTGGGTTGGTTTGGTTTTGAGTTCTTTGGCCGCCCGGAGGTAAGGGATCAGCGTGAGGTGTACCACCAGCAGGTCGTCATCGGACAGCTCCCATTGTAACTGACGTACCGCTTCTATATAAGGGAGTGATTCGATATCACCAACTGTTCCTCCCAATTCGGTTATTACAATATCATAGTTGCCGGTTTTTCCCAGCTCCAGCATTCGTCTTTTGATCTCATCGGTGATATGCGGGATAACCTGAACGGTTTTGCCCAGGTAGGCCCCTTCCCTTTCCTTGTTTATCACGGTCTGGTAGATCCTCCCGGTGGTCACATTATTCGCCTGGGAGGTGGAAATATTGAGGAATCGCTCATAATGCCCCAGGTCAAGATCGGTCTCGGCCCCATCATCGGTTACATAACATTCCCCGTGCTCATAAGGGTTCAGGGTCCCCGGGTCTACGTTGATATACGGATCAAATTTCTGAATGGTAACACGTAACCCCCTTGCCTGTAAGAGTTTGGCAAGCGAAGCGGCAATGATGCCTTTACCCAATGAAGAAGTAACACCCCCGGTGACAAAAATATATTTGGCCATAAAGATTGAATTAAAAAGAAAATGACCTGCGAATTGATCTGGGAAAGAAAATAATCCGGGAGGTCGTGCAAACCTACATTATTTTCCCTGTCTTCCGTGCATAATGTGCGAAAAAAATGCGCACACCCCCAAAGCCTCGGGACAGAGAAAGCAGGGAAAGGGGAAACTAAAAATTTCGATATATTCGAACAAACTGAAAATCATGAGAAAGATTGCCCTTGCTTTTGCGGGTTTGCTTTTGTCCATACTGGCTATTTCCCAGAAAACTTATATCTGGTGTGGTACCCTGATCGACGGGGTATCGGATGCCCCAAAAAAATCAATGACCATTGTTATTGAAGGAAATAAGATCCTGGCTGTGGAAAACGGTTATTCCAAGCCCGGGCCCAATGACAAGACCATTGACCTGAAAAACCGTACTGTTACACCCGGGTGGATGGATATGCATGTGCATATGGAACATGAAACCAACCCCGACCGCTATATACAGACCTATACCTTTAACCCGGCAGACTATGCCTTTCAATCAGTCAGGTATTCGGAGGTTACCCTATTGACCGGGTTTACCACCGTACGCGATCTCGGGGGTACCGGGGTAAATATTTCCTTGCGAAATGCCATTAATAAGGGCTGGGTCACTGGCCCCCGGATCTTTACAGCCGGGAAATCGATTGCCACCACGGGTGGGCATGCCGATCCCACCAATGGCTACCGGAAAGACCTGCAGGGTGACCCCGGACCAAAAGAAGGGGTGATCAATGGTCCTGAAGAAGCCCGTAAGGCGGTTCGCCAGAGGTATAAGGATGGTTCAGACCTGATCAAAATCACGGCCACAGGCGGGGTACTGAGCGTAGCAAAAAGTGGCAAGAACCCCCAGTTCTTTGAAGATGAGTTGGAGGCAATTGTGCAAACGGCTAAAGACTATGGGTTCAAAGTGGCCGTTCACGCCCACGGCGCCGAAGGGATGAAAAGGGCCATCCGCGCCGGAGTCAATTCCATTGAACATGGCACCTTCATGGATGATGAAGCCATTGAACTATTTTTAAAATACGGAACCTGGTATGTACCTACCATTACAGCCGGAAAAGCCGTAGGCGATTCAGCAAAGATTCCCGGATACTACCCGGCCATTGTTGTACCCAAGGCGCTGGAAACAGGACCACAGATTCAAAAGACCTTTGCCAAAGCGTATAAAGCCGGGGTAAAAATTGCCTTTGGTACCGATGCCGGGGTTTATCAGCATGGACAAAACTGGCGTGAATTCGGGTACATGATCGAAGCGGGAATGAGCCCGATGGATGCCATCAAATCAGCCACCATCAACGCCGCGGATCTGTTAGGGGAAAAGGATAAACTGGGAAGTATCGAACCAGGTAAACTGGCCGATATTGTAGCCGTTGATGGCGATCCGCTAAAGGATGCTGCTGTATTTGGAAAAGTAGTGTTTGTGATGAAGGATGGTGTTGTGTACAAAAGATAGTGTTTTACCGCAAGGGCGGTAAAGAAAAAAATATATCAATCCTTCAATATCTTATTATAACTCGCCAGCACCCCGCGTATCAGGGAAGAACTAAAACCCTGGTGTTCCATTTCATTTAGTCCGGCGATGGTGCAACCCTTGGGTGTGGTAACCTTATCAATTTCCTGTTCAGGGTGGGTGCCTTTGGTAAGCAAAAGGTCAGCCGCCCCCTTGATGGTTTGTGCGGCGATCAATGTGGCGGTGGTGGCATCAAACCCTATTTCAATGCCTCCCTGGATATTGGCCCTGATATAGCGCATGGCAAAAGCGGTGCCACAGGCGCCTAATACCGTAGCAGCATCCATCAATTTTTCATCAATAACTACCGTTTTACCCAACACATCAAATAACCCTTTGATGTACTCTACTTGCTTATCTGTTGCCTGGGCATGGGCCAAACAGGTCATGCTTTGCTGAATGGCAATGGCCGTATTGGGCATGGCCCGGATCACAGGAACCGGCTTACCAATCTCTTTTTGCAATTGCTCGATCCAGACCCCGGTGATCACCGATACCAGGATATGCTTTTTGGGGTCAAGCGCCGATTTGATCTCTCTGACAATGGCTGCATAGTTGTAAGGCTTTACCGCAAGAATAACCACCTCCCCTTCCTTTACCGCTTTGAGGTTGTCACTATGAACCTTGCAGCCCTTGTCAGCAAAACGCTTCAACACCGCCGTCGTGCGTCGGGTGATTGTAATATCACCGGGTTTGCTGAAACCGCTTTGCAACAATCCTTCTGCAATAGAGGCACCGAGATTGCCCCCGCCAATGATGGAGATTTTTTTTGAAGCCATTTTTCTTTTATTGGTTTCCCGCTACGCTCGCCAGGAAGCGCTGCGGACGCCGCGAGAAACAAAAAATCAATAGTATTTATGATCAAGAAGAAATCCCTTTACATAGGTATCCACCCCTTCTTCCAAAGAATAAAACTCATCCCGGTAGCCCGCCTTCCTCAGTTTGGTCATATCCGCTTCGGTGAAATACTGGTATTTATCCCGGATATCCTCAGGAGTATCTATAAACTCGATGACGGGCTTTTTATCCAGGGCGGTGAAGATCGCTGTCACCAGGTCCTTGAATGTCCTTGCCTTGCCGGTACCCAGGTTGTATAAACCCGAAGCAGGCATTTCCTGCATTAACCAAAAACAGATATCCACCACATCCTTTACATAGACAAAATCACGAAGTTGCTCGCCGTCTTTATAGTCGGGATGATGCGAACGGAACAGTTTGACCTTACCGGTTTGCTGTATCTGGTTAAAGGCATGAAAAATCACTGAGGCCATCCGGCCTTTATGGTACTCATTAGGGCCATATACATTGAAGAATTTCAATCCAGCCCAGAACGGTGGTTCTTCCTTTTGCTTTAAGGCCCACTTGTCAAACTCATTTTTGGAAACCCCATACGGGTTCAGGGGTTTGAGTTGGTCCAGAATATCATGGTCATCCTTATACCCATGTTCCCCATTGCCATAGGTGGCTGCTGAGGAAGCATATACCAGGGGAATATTCTTTCGCACGCAATAATGCCAGATTTCCTGGGAATAGGCCACATTGAGTTCCTGGTGAATGGCATAGTTGAATTCGGTGGTATCGGTGCGGGCGCCAAGGTGAAACACAAAATCGATCCGCATCTGGTAATGATCGAGCCAGGAAAAGAGCTCCTTTCTTTCCACCCGGGCGCAGATCTTCTTGTCTTCGTAATTGGGTTTCTTTTCCCCATCACTGAATTCATCCACAATGATGATGTTATGGTAGCCTTTTCGGTTGAGATAGCCTACCATGCAACTACCGATAAACCCGGCAGCCCCCGTAACGATTATGACTGAATTTCTATCCATCAGGACAAAGCCGAACTGGCTTCTTCTTTCATTAAATAATTTTCAATCGAAGTATCATACCACTCTTTCCATTGGGAAATGGGGTGCCATGATTGCTGGTCGATTACCACTTCTCCGGATGTTACCAGGCCGATTTTTTCAACCGGTGTATCCCCCATGGCTTTCTCAAACCCTGCCACATTTTCCGGCGATACAGAAACCAGTACCCGGCTTTGACCCTCCCCAAACAGGAAGGCATCTTTGCGGATAGTGGGAGCGGTTCGAATGGAGAAACCCAATCCGCGGTTGAAACCAGCCTCGCATAAAGTTATGAATAATCCCCCCTCACTGACATCATGTACGGAAAGCACCAGGTTTTCTCTGATCAGGGTGGAGAGTTTTTGCTGAAGGCTAAACTCTGCCTCCAGCTCAAAATACGGAGCGGGTGAAAACTCAACACCCCTTACCCTGGCCAGGTATTGGGATGAGTTGATATCATCAGTGGATTTCCCAATCAGATAAAGCTGATCCCCCTCATTTTTAAAGTCGAGGGTCATTTTGCGGGAAATATCCTCTAGCAAACCCACCATGCCAATGGTTGGGGTGGGAAATACCGGTCCGTCGGGGTTTTGATTATAGAAACTAACATTACCCCCGGTCACTGGTGTATTAAAGCGGATACAAGCTTCGCCCATGCCTTTGATGGCCTGGACAAACTGGTAATAAACTTCAGGGTCGTAAGGGTTGCCAAAATTCAGGCAATTGGTTACTCCCAGCGGTTCCCCGCCAGAACAAACGATGTTTCGGGCTGCTTCAGAAACCGCGATCATGGCGCCTTTATACGGATCCGCATAAACATACCGGCTATTACAATCCGTTGTAATGGCCAATCCTTTTTTGGTGCCCTTCACTGAAACCACCGGTGCATCCGAGGGGGCGTTGGTGGAAGCATTGGCTGTACCCACCATGCTGTCATATTGATCATACACCCAATGCT
>JAYRZH010000073.1:0-15790 GCA_041916555.1 Chitinophagaceae bacterium
TAAGTATCATTACTTACTGGCGTACCAGTTCTGTACGCATGCATACCCGAAAATTCGGTATGACAAAATCGTTGGATTTGGCAATTCCCTTAAGTTCAGCGCTATTTATAATGAAATTCAGGTCAAAATACAATTTCCAATCACCAATCCTGTTGTTACCCTTTGGCTCCAGCAACATGCGTGTTCCAAAATCCACAAATCCATACAGGCTCTTGTTCATACCCAGGCTATCCTTAAGAACGGCCCGGTTTGTCATAAAACTCGCCGCATTCACATTTGTATACACACTGAATAAACTTGGCACCAATACATACTCCAGACCCATCTTCATTTGAAACAAGGAGGTGAGGACAGGTTTTGATTTTTCTGCCGTATCAACTTTCAACTTCTTTCCTAAATAATGAAAGGAGAGATTGATTCCCCAGGGACTTGCTTCTTCCGTTCCTTGTTTATCAAAAGAAAAATTATTCTTTAAAAAGAAACCATAGGTGCTTGATTCAGGTATAAATAAACTGTATTTACTTAGCTCATCACTGGTTCCAAGGATTCCGGTAAAACCCCCAAACTCCCGATAGACACCCTTACTCGCCTTGCTGCTGTTTCCAAATACAGAAATTGATCCATTCATATCCTTTAGTCCGGGTATGGCATTAAAAAATGGCAGGGCTGTAACCTCCACCTTCTTTGCCTCCTTTACCTTTATATTTCTGGTGATAAAACTATTCCAGGCTTGTGTCAATGACTCCAGCTCTTTCCGTTGCACCTGAAAACGCTGGTAAGACCTGGCTACCCTGACCTGAATTTGATTAATGGTTACCGAATCTGCCAGGCGTAAGGATACTGCAGTAAGATTTTGAACCTGCTCCACCATTACTTCCACCGAATCTTCATTCTTGGATACCTTTTTATGGTGAAAGTCATCAATCTTTGTCCGGAAATAATTCAGCGAATCAAAGAACTGTTTTGGGTTGGCTACCTCTTTTGCGCTGTCAAAACTCGAAAAGATATCCCAGGCATAATTGCTGATGATTCTGGTGTTGAACTGCAATTCTGAAACGGAATCACTTAAGGCCCCCATCTCTTTCTCCAGCATTTTCAGTCTTTGATTTAGCGCGAGTAGGGTTTGCTGTTCCAGGTTTTTTTGAAGAAGCGAGTTCACATAAACCAAGGAATCCCTTAATCGGGCTTCAGCAGTGGTGGCTTGGGAGAGTCTTCCCCGTAATGTCGATATGAGGCTGTCCATTTGTCTTGCCCTGGCTGAATCTGCTACAAATCCAGGCCCGGAGATGATGGGGTCCAGAAAAGCATTGGGGTCCTGCCTGGAGGAATAGACAAAGGTTAGTCGGGATAGTTTGCTTTGGGCGCTCTCTTTGTCGGAAGAAAAGTTAGAGTTTCGCTCCAGGGTAGTTTGCCCGGATGCTTGCCATCCCGTTATCAAAAACAGAATAAGTAGTGTGAATGTCGATTTTCGCATAACAAAAATTTTGGTGGATGAGCGGTTTACCGACAAATCTTTGAATTACAACAAATAATAAAAAGAGGCTTTTTCCTGTTTCTGCCCAGGGTTTTCCCCGTTTCTTTTGGCTTTTTTACCGGAATCCGGAAAATGGCCCTAATTTCCAATACTGCGATTGTAGATTGCTGTTATTATCGAACCAAAACCCTTTCAAGTATGAAAAAGCTATTTCCCCTTCTCCCGGTCCTACTTCTTGCCTTTCTAACCGCCTGCAACAACCAAAATGAATCAGCCTGCTTTAAAACCCGGGAAGATTCACTGGCTTTTGCCCAGGCAGTACTAAAAATGTATGATACTTCCTCGAAGCCCGAATCGGTGACTATTATGGAAAGAGATGCTCAAAAATTTTCCACCACTGCCTTTGCCCCTCTTCCCTGGCAAAGCGTTGTGGATTTTGCCAATTCCCATGATGCCACCCCTCTGTTCCGCCTGGGTGGCGTTCCTGTAAAAGGACTGATGGTAGATGCCACTGGATTAAACTATTTGAGGGCTTTGCCTGCTGCCACCTATTCAAAACTCTACCTGCGGTTTGGCAAGAAAACCGACGGTAGTTATACGGTGATGATATTACCGGTGAAGACAAATGGACAGGTGGAAATGGTTGACAATAAAAATTATGATCACCTGGATCCCTGTCCAAGTTCCTGCCCTACTAATTTTCAGTAAACCAAGGATGTTTTGATAAGCACTGAATTCACTATTTACTTATTAATCCTGCTTGCCGGTACAATCCTGGGGGGCTTTACCTTTAAAAGCTCCCCAAAACTCCGGCCTGTGATTGTATTGTTGGGCATTACCTTCATAAGTGAAATTATCAGCAGGATATTAGCCTACACAATTAAAAACAGCAATCCGGGATATCACTTCTTTACTCCGGTGCAGATCTTCCTTTGGTCAGACTTCTATTTACGTGTGCTGACAAGCAGTCGGTCAAGAAAACTGGTCATTATCCTGGCGGTTGCCTTGCTTTCCTTTGCGATTATAAATACCGTGTTTTTTCAAGGGTTAAAACAATACCCGGATACACTCCTTTTATTCGAAACCATTGTGCTGTTCTTCTTTGCTTCCACCCTTTTTAAACAGGAACTCGAACAACCCTCCTCTATCAATTTGTTCGCCTCCCCGGTGTTCTTAATAGCCACAGCTTCCATCTGGTTCAATCTCACCAACTTTATCATTTTTCAGTTTTGGGATTTCTTCGTTAAAAATCAGGTGCCTAATGATACGCTCAGGCTACTTAATTATATTTCCAACTATTTGTACTATCTTATGATCCTAACTGCCTTATTCCTCGAAATTCGTAAACGTGGACGATCAACTTAAAAGCAAACTTGTCACCGGTGTAGTTGCCTCCTACTTCCTCCTGTTACTGGTGTTTGTCCTCATTTTATTTCTGGTAGTCAGATACCGAAAAAAGAAAAAGGAAAACGAGGAACTTACCACCCAATACAAACAGGCCCTGCTCCAAGCAGAATTGGAAATAAAAGAACAAACCCTGCTTCATATTGGCCAAGAACTGCATGACAACCTGGGGCAGATTGCCAGTTTGATCAAAATACAACTGAATACACTCCCGGCTATCCCGATGGAGGGATATACTGAAAAGATTGAAACCACCAAAGAGTTTGTCAGGCAGTTGATCCTGGATATCAAACAACTTTCACTTAGTTTAAACAGCGACAGCATTTCGAGAACCAGTTTGGTGGCCTTGCTTCAAAATGAAATGGATAAATTGACACGGACCGGTATCTGGGAGGCAGAATTACTGGTATCAGAAGATATTCCCCCACTTCACCAAAACAATACGCTGATCCTTTACCGAATGTCCCAGGAAATTCTTAACAATATAATCAAACACAGCGGGGGCAATAAAGTATCCATACGGTTATCCACACACGGAAAATTGACTACATTAGCATACCAGGATAATGGAACAGGCTTTGATCCGGCACTGGCCAAAAAATCATCCGGTACCGGATTATTAAACCTGGAACATCGTGCAAAGTTGATAAATGCCGATCTTCGAATCGAAAGTCAGCCAGGCGCCGGTTGTCTTGTAACCATTCAATTTCCCAGTTAACTCTATGGGCATAGCTAAACCTCTTAACCTCGCTATCGTCGATGACCATACCTTGTTTAGAAAAGGCATGATCAGCCTGCTTGAATTGGTGGGCATCCCATTCCGGGTATTGTTCGAGGCCTCGAATGGAAAAGAGTTAATGTCAAAAATCGATTCTACTAATGAACCGGATATTGTCCTGCTGGATATTAATATGCCGGGTATGGATGGTCCTTCCACCGTTCAATGGCTTAGGGATAACCACCCCCTGGTGAAAGTACTGGTGGTAAGCATGGTTGAAAAGGAGCAAATAATTGTGCAAATGCTCAAACTCGGGGTTAAAGGCTATATATGCAAAGACGTTGAGCCTAAGGAATTGGGGGAAGCCCTGACCGCTATCCAGAATAAGGGGTTTTATTACACCGACTTTATCACCGGCAAGCTGGTCCATTCACTCCAGCAGGATGAACCGGGAACAAACGCTTCGGAATTTGAACAACTGAATGACCGGGAAAAGGAATTTCTTCAATGGGTCTGCAGCGACCTTACCTACACAGAAATCGCCGCCAAAATGTTTCTCAGCCCTAAAACCATTGACGGGTACCGAAATGCTCTTTTTGAAAAAATGAATGTAAAAAGCCGTGTCGGACTGGCTCTTTTTGCAGTCAAACACGGCCTGGTTAAACTCTAAACACCTTATTACCTCCTAATCACCCGCATATTCATCCCCGGCCCACCCGGCGGGTTGGCCCCCATTTTGTTCAGGCTATAAGTGAAACTCAACAGGAAGAACCGGCGGAGCACCCGATTGCTCACATCTTCAATATAATTCGCGTTGGTGTTCCGCTGGATCCCCTGGTTCTTGTTCAACAAATCGTGTACACTAAACTTCAACTCCCCCCGGTTAAATTTCAGGAACTGTCGGCTGATAGCCGCATTCCACATCGGTACTTTTACATTGAAACCCTCTGCCCGCTGGGTATTTACCGTGTATTGAAAATCGGTGGAGAAATAGAAGTTCTTGGGAAGCTCCCAGCCGATATTCGTACCCCATTCCTTGGTCACATAATCCGTATTGCGCGATGCCAGAAGAGAGTATTTCGCCCAACTAAACGTAATCCCTCCATACACCGTCAGGTCAAACTTATCCTTGATCACTTTACTGATCTCCAGCCTTGGGTCCACACTGGTATTCCTGATCTCATTCCTGGCCCGGTTGCTAAACTGAAATCCCCGGCTGTACTGCAAACCCGCATCCAGATTCAGGTTGGCCTTCATAAACTTGAGCGGCCAGCCCACATGGAAATTACTGTTCAGGTTATAAACCCCGTCCACATTCACATAACTGGTGGTACTCACCCCCAGCGTGTCCATCTCATTTACATTCACAATCTTATTCGCGGTGGTGGTGAAATTCACCATCGCAAAAAAGTTCTTGTTTTTGAATGGGTTTACCCCGGTATAAGAAAGCTGGATGCTATGGGCAAACTCCTGCTCCAATAACGGATTACCAATTTTGATGTTCAGCGGATTGCTGATATCCGGAACTGGCTGTAGCTGGGTGGCGGTTGGCTGGGTGGTGTAAGTACGGTAATTGAGTGAAAGGTTCTTAAATCGGGAAAATTGATATTTGAACTGGGCATTGGGTAGCCAGTTATTAAAATCCTGGCTGATCACCGAATCCTTGGTGCCGCTGATGATCGTCCCCTCCAGCCCGGCCTTTTGCCAGCTCAGGCCATACGAGAAACTGAACCGCCGCTTCTGGGTACGCATCCTGAATCCTCCTACCGTAGTGGTGTACTTGTTTTCATAATTATTGGTCAGTAAATCATTCAGGTCATCATACTTATCCGTATTATCATTATAATCATAGGTCACCTTATCCGATACCGAGCGGGTATGGCTGTTGGATGCGCTCAATTCCAGCAAGGAACTCTTGCCCACAGGCTCTGTATAAACTGCCCTGGCCGTGTAGCCCTGTGATTCTGATGCCAACTGGCTTCGCTGCAGGATGCTGTCTGCCCTGAAAAGCGTATTGCCCTTGTAAAAATTATTCACCGATTCCAGGTCGCTTTCCCCGTCATTCTCATTAAGCTTGGTGTTGAAACTGAGTGAAAAAGTTCGTCCCCGCCGCGCAAACCGGTGTCGCCAAATCATATCATTGGTGAAATTATATCCCCTGGCCGAGGCAAAATAGTTTGTCCAACTGTCATTGGTCCTTGACAGTAACTCCGTCAGGGTTTCTGAATTTCCCTGCGATTGTGTGGATGACCGCTGGTAACTGAAATTCGGGGTTATCTTGATGGAGTTGTTGCTGTCGATGAAATAATCAAGCACAAAATTCACCCGGTGGTTCTCATTCAACACATCCGATTTCCCAAATGAGTTGTAATAATTCGTACTGTCTTTAAAGATATTCTGCCGGGCTGTCCTCGACTCGGTTAACGGGTTAAACCGGTTGTAGAAATGGTTGCCATTGAGTTTTACTTTCTTCCCAATGATATTATTGTAATTTACCCCTCCGGCAGTCGTGGTATTGATGCTATTCTGTCCCCCCAAACCAAAAAGACTGGCCGAAGGGTCATTGCTGTTTATGTTGATATTAATGTTTCCCCCACTGGCAGACACATTCCCCAAACCACCGGAGAAATTCAGGATATCCATAAAAGAAAAACCTTCGGCATTGTCATTGTTGCTCATCCCAATAACGGATAGTTGCCTGGCCCCTTTAAAAGCGTTTACATTAAACCGTCCTTCATAACGCCCATCGCTACCCCCTCCGGCCATCGCTTTTCCAAAGGCCCCTTTCTTCTTATCCTCCTTTAGCTTCAGGTTGATCGTTTTCTCATAATTCCCGTCATCAAATCCCGTAAGTTCGGCCGCGTCACTTTTCTTGTCATACACCTGCACCTTGTCCACCGCATCAGCCGGCAGGTTCTTGGTAGCAATTTTAGGGTCATTTCCAAAAAACTCCTTCCCATCCACCAAAATCTTCTTTACCTCCTCTCCCTGGGCCTTTACCGTACCATCATTTTCCACCTGTACACCAGGCAGTTTTTTTAGCAGGTCTTCCACCACCGCGTTGGGTTTGGTCTTAAAGGATCCCGCGTTATATTGAATCGTGTCCCCCACAATCGTCACGGGTGGCGCCTCGGCTTTTACCACGACTTCTTCCAACACCTTGGTCTTATCATTTAAGATCACATTACCCATATCCACCATATTCACCGAGTCTGACAGTATAAAATATTTGTTTCCGTTATGATAATTCACATGGGTAATCAGCAGGCGGTAATCCCCTTTCTCGATACCCGACAGGGAAAACAATCCATTTGAACCGGTCATGGTAAAGGTCACCAAGGAGGAATCGATCCGTTTCATCACGGTTATCGTAGCCCCGGCCACAGGTTTCTGGGAAATGGTGTCGTAAACAATGCCTTTCACCGATCCGCCCTTTTGGGCAAACAGGCCAAGAACCGGCAATACTAGAATAAGCAGGAGAATAATTCTTTTCATAACGGGGTTTTGATTCCGGTTACGAAAATATTCTTACTCCTTTGTACAGGAGGTTAACCCTGGTTGAATTAATGTTAATGAAGGTTAATTCTCCCTGATAGGACCCCTTTCCTCATCCTGGCGCTCTTTCTCATACAGGATGATGCGGACACCCCACTCCAGCATATCGGCTTCCAGCAGGATCTCCAGTTTCAGGTTTTTGAGAGAACGGTCTTTGATATCGGGGGTAAGTATGAGGCTGTGAAAACGAAGTGATTCATCCGGCTCCTGATAGGTGCCCGTCAGTCGAAAAGTCTTTCCATCCAGGTTCACCACTGTTTGTTGCGCTTGCTGAAACAATTCCTTGTATAATTTCTTTGCCTTGGCAAAATCATCCGTTACAGGCATCCGCGCCTGCCAGGAATAAACCGCTTTGCCTTTGGCAGAATACCTGGTAATGGTGCACTGTTCCGCTCCCGCCACACAGATCTCCGAACCAAACTCCTCTGTTTGCGGATTGGAAGTAAGCGGTTCTCCGATATACTGTTTGAACTGATTGGTATAATCCACTATCACAAGGGAAAGACTGGCGGATACGGATTGGGGCTGGGAATAAGCCTTAGAAAGTGAGAAAAATCCAAAAAAAAGGAAAGTCAAAAGGGTAGTTTTCGTCATAAGGTTGAAATTTAACGGGTTATGTGTTAGCTAATATCCTATTTTTTAGCGTTTCAGACATAATTTTTTTTTCTTTTAAGCGTTTTACCTTACATAAATCCATTTTTTTATGAAAAACAGGGTCATACACCATGCCCATGAAGAGGCACGTATCTACAAGCAGAACTACCAACCTTCAATCAACATTTTTCGAGTAATTAAAGTGGTATTAGGAATATTCATGACGGGCCAGACACCGGCGGCACATGCTTATGACTACCGTAGAAAGAAATAAGTCTTTACTAACTCCTCGATAATAAAGGCCGTTCCTTGTGAGCGGCTTTTTTATTTCTTAAACGCGAAATAAACTGCCAGCATCAAAAACGCAAAACTGATCAGGTAATTAAATTTGAACGGCTCCTTGAGTATCCACACCGCAAACCCTGTAAACACAATCAGGGTAATCACTTCCTGGATAATTTTCAGGTGAAAAGCCGATAAGCCGGCATTATTGTAGCCCAGTCTGTTGGCAGGGACCATCAGCATATATTCAAACAGCGCGATAAACCAACTTAGCAAAATGGCTTTCCACAAAGGCCATCCTTTCTCCTTTAAATGGTAATACCAGGCAAAGGTCATGAAGATGTTGGAGACAACCAGCAGAAAGATCGTTCTGAGCATAGGAAGAAATTAGCTAAACAAATATTCTACATCTTCCCTCGACAAGGACTTCACAAAAGTGGAATCATCCGCGATCAACTCTTTGGCCAGCGCCCTTTTCTTTTCCTGGAGCTGGATGATCTTGTCCTCGATCGTATCCTTACAGATCATGCGATAAGCAAAAATGTTTTTTGTTTGTCCGATACGGTGTGTCCGGTCAATGGCCTGTTGCTCTACGGCCGGGTTCCACCAGGGGTCAACGATATAGACATAATCGGCGGCTGTCAGGTTCAAACCCACACCCCCTGCCTTCAGGGAGATAAGAAATACCCGCACGGTATCATCATTCTGGAATGACTGGATTGCTTTTTCACGGTCAGGGGCTGATGTACTTCCATCAAAATACTCATAAGAAATACCCAATTGCTTCAGCCGCTCCTTGATCAGGGCCAGCATGCCCAGGAACTGCGAAAACACCAGGGCCTTGTGGTTGCCGATATTCTCGGTGATCTCCCGCGCCAACTCATCCAGCTTGATAGAGTGATTTTCAAATTTATCTTCTTCATTCAGGATGGCCGGGCTATCACATATCTGCCGCAGCTTCATCAGGCCTTGAAGGATGGTAAGCTGTGATTTCTGAATACCCTGGGTTTCAATCGAACCAAGTATCTGGTTCCGGTAATCATTCCGGTAGGCATCATAGATCCTTCGCTGTTCATCTTCCATTTCACAATACAGGATCATTTCCTGCTTCTCCGGCAGGTCACGCGCCACCTGTTCCTTGGTACGGCGAAGAATAAAAGGGTATAGAATTTTCCGCAAATGGTCTTTCCGGTCTTCTTCGCCAAATTTGTCAATGGGAATGGCAAATTCTTGGCGGAAGAATTCCATGGTCCCCAACATACCGGGGTTTAGGAAATTCATTTGCGCGTAAATATCAAAGGTATTGTTCTGCAAAGGGGTACCACTCATGCAAAGCCTGTTTTTGGCCTTGAGCAGCGAAGCCGCCCTGGTTACCTTGCTCGCGGGGTTCTTGATGGCTTGTGATTCATCCAGTACCAGATAATCAAAATCAATGGTCACCAGGAGTTTGATATCACTTCGCAGGGTGCCATAGGTGGTAATGATCACATCAAAATTCTCGATGGTCTCTTTTTCCCTGGCCCTGGCCCCTCCGTGGTGGATATGATAGGTAAGATCGGAAGTAAACTTCTTGATCTCATTCTCCCAGTTATAGATCAGCGTGGTTGGACATACCACCAACGCCCGAAGCTTTCCCTTGCTTTGTTTGAAATGCTGGATAAAGGAAAGCGCCTGTACGGTCTTACCAAGACCCATATCATCTGCCAGGATTCCCCCCCAATTCACTTCGCTCAGATAGTTCAGCCACTGGTACCCGGCTACCTGGTAAGGCCGAAGAATGCTCTTTAATCCCGATGGCGGGTCTATTTCCTTGATCGTATGCCCGTTTTTCAGGTTCTCATACTTTTCCTCCAGTTGAAGCACCAGCTCCCCTTCATCCCGGTTCTCATACAGTTCATCCACCACGCTCATGTGGTATTTGGAAAGTTTGAGCTGATCGGTCTTCCCTTCTCCAATGCGGAAGAGCAAAGAGTATTTCTTCAGCCACTCCTCGGGCAGAATACCCAGGGTGCCGTCATTCAATTGTACAAACTGCTGCTTATTGGCCAGGGCCCTCTTTACTTCAGAAACACTTACTTTCTGGTCGCCAAAAACAATGTCCACTTTGGCATCAAACCAATCGGTATGACTGCTGATGAATATTTTGGTAGAAGGCCGGGCGGTATTAAAACGGAAATTCTTCAGGGCATCAAAACCAAACACATCGATTTTCAGGTCCTTCATCGCATCGACAAAAAGAAAGAACCAGTTGTTCTTTAATACATCCGTTCCTTTTAAGGCCAGCGAACCGGTATCATTCTGATAGATAAAATTGCTATGCAGGTTCTGCAACTGCTGGATAAACCGCTGCTCGGCTTCCCGGTTGCGCCGCACGATCATCACCTTATCATTTACAGGCACCACCACTTCATTCCGGTCACGGGCCTTGGTTTCATATCCCTTATAAATAAAGGCTGGTTGAAAAACCAGGTAGTCACCCTTTTCCACCAGGAACAACCTGGTTTCCGGTTCTCCTTCCTTGACCTCGGTCACCAGGTTTGTTTTAAACTCAACCTTGTAATCCCTGGTCAGCGGAAGGACAAATCCATGCAATTGTTTTTCCCAATCAGCTACGGGAATGGAATAAGTCCCATTGGGTAGAAATTTCTCGGCCAACTCAATGGCTTCGGTGTTCTTCCACAGGCTGAATTGATTATTGTATAAAAAGAAAAATGGCGCTTTGGTTTCGTTGTCCCCCAGTTTATAAAACATGCCGCCCGAGCGGAGAACCAGGTCAACGAGATAGGCTTTCCCGTTCTTGCTTACTTCAAAGGTGGGTGAAAGAGGTTCGGTCGATGCCTGCACCACTTCCAGGTTAGCGGTTTTAAAGGCCTTACCCTTGGGGAGCAAGAAGAAAAGAGGTTGCCCTTCATTCTCTACGATCAGTTTCTTTAGTTTGGGATGTAGGTACTCGCGAATCAGGGCCTTGGTTTCATCGGCCAGGTCCTCATCGTCTTGTTGTATGATGTTTTCCCAAATGCCAGAAAAGGGAGAATTCCGGCTAATGTATTTGTTTATCTCTCCGTCCTGCAGTTTTCGCAGCATGCTAAACAATTGCTGGTCATGCTCCGACAGATCATTTACCTCCACATATTTGGTGAGGTCGAGCTTCTCCACCTTCTCCGAAAGCGAGATGGTTTCATCTTCCACATCACCCCGAATCACATCAATAGAAAAATAGGGGTAGTTCTTTTTATTAAAATTAAATACCACGCCAATTCGTTTTGAAATGGCGGGGGTTTGAACGGGTTTCTCCGGTTCTACCGGGGTCTGTTCTTCTTTAATCGGGGCAGGTCTTGGTGCCGGTGCCACCGGTGCGGCATTTACCCGTTTGATGCTGGGATCAAGTACCCGCAAAAATGGCTTGCCTTCTTTATAGGTAAATTCAAATTTCCCTTCCAGGTCATCTGCCAGTGAATATCCATAAAGTTCCAGCAGCTTATTCTTTTCTTTATCCCAGTTTCGGATGCTGTCAAAATAATGAGCGCCATGACTGGACAGCAACTGTAAGAACACGATCACTTTTGGCAGGCAAAGGGGATGGTCCTCATCCACATAATCGCAACTGGTATCAAAGTTCTTTTCCTCGTTCTTGCGGATAACCACCTTGTTTTCCTGTCCCTCCAGCAATACCGTCGCTTTTACCATTTCATCCTTGGCATAATCGATGGAGGCTTTGTGGGTGCGCAGGTATTGTTCGGCTTCGTTGAGGGTTTGTTGGGAACAGAGCAGGCGAATGGTTTTGATATCGATGGTTTTCATCTTTACCACCGTGTGCCGTTGGTCATACACCGAGGCGCCGGTCCTCAGCAGGTTCTTATCGATCATTTCCTGGAGCGAAAAGAGAGAGGCGGCTTCATGACGACAGATATCACCCAGGTTATAAGGGCAGGCACAACGGAGCGAAACATGCTGGGCGTCATTAATTTTCTGAATGTACACTTTGTAAAAAGTGGAATAGGTGTCATCCTTCACACGGAACACCGCTGAACCAAACAGGTCGTCATATTCCACCAATTCTACAAAACCCACGGCATGGATTTTCTTTCCGCGACGTATCACTTCATCCGTTCCATGGGTGTACACATACTTGATCAAATGGGGTAAGGCCATAGGGATAAATTCCTGATATCAATTCACTGAGTCCAAAAAGGACAATCTGCAAAAGTAAAGGAATAGAATCCGGATTTCCGAGGGGAATAGAAAGAAAATTATTGTGTGAAAAAAGAAGAAATGAGCAGGGAAAATAGTGTACCTTTGCGGATTTTTTTCGCGCGCCCTGGCGGGCTTGCAGTGAAGTTTAACCGCGAGGACGAGAAGACACGATGGGGCGCTAAGGATGGATTACGAGCTTACCATCCTGATAGACTGGCAATACATCCGCCCCTCCGGGAGTTAAGCAATACCGGATATCTTTCTCCAATCCAAATCCCATTAACCGGTTATAGTGTGAGGCATTGTTTTTCTTCATGAATCCAAACAGGTCCTTTTTTGCTTTGACATAGGTAGTCTGGGCAAGATGCGAGGAATCACAATTAATGGAAAAATCTTTCCCAATGGCATCAATAACCGCCCCGGCAAAAAGCATGTCTTCCATATTCACCCTGTCCTTCCAGGCGGCACAACCCAGAATGATGTTCTGTTTGCGGGATGCCAGGAACTTGCATACCGATCCCAGGTTGGGAAATGAACCGGTAATGATTTCCTGTGCGCCCTTATCCAGGGCCATGTGAAGGAGCCTGGTTCCATTGGTGGTGGTCAGGACCAATGTCCTACCTTCAATAAATTCTCTGGGATATTCAAATGGGGAGTTTCCGTATTCCAGTCCCTCGGCGATCTGTCCGTCACGCTCACCGGCGGTGATCCCTTCAATCTGCTTTCCAATTTCAATACAACGGCTCACCGAATCCACCGGTATTACAGATCGGGCGCCATTGTACAGGGCGGTGGCGATGGTGGACGTAGCCCTGAGTACATCGATGATCACCACAATGCTGTTGGTAACATCGTATAAATGCAAAAGGGCAGGGGATAGGCTGGTATATAAAGTGGGTTTTTTCTCCATGGTGTAAGAGCGGGTGTTCAATCCCGGTTTTCCGCCTGTCTCCGGATCTTTTGATTTCTCTCTTCCAGTTGGCGGGTCAGGTGCTTGTTAAGATAGATGCGGTTCCAGATTTTTCCAAATATGCCATAAGGCAGGCCATAATCGAAATAATCGATCATGATGGTACCATTGTCACAGGGTTTTAAAAAGCGTTCATGTTTCATTTGAAACTTGTTTACCCATTCCCGTGGCACATCGATACTGTTACTTACAGTAAAGACCCGCTGTTCAGTAGCGGCAATAAATGTGGTTAAGTGGATCCGGGGCATAATTTATATTGGGACCGGTTTGGCTTTTCAAAAATCATTCCCAATTACCGGGTTATCAGGCAAATGGTAGTTTTACCACCCGTGCGCTGAGCAATTTGTCACGTACAGCCACAAATACTTCGGAACCCGGGCTGGCAAAGGCGGTTGACACATAACCAAGTCCAATCGCTTTTTGCAGCGAGGGCGACTGGGTTCCCGAAGTCACATGGCCAATCTCGTTTCCGGCGGCGTCCTTTATCGTGTAACCATGACGGGGAATGCCCTTGTCGATCATTTCAAACCCTACCAGTTTGCGACCAACTCCTTCCTGTTTTTGTTTTTCAAGGATGGGTTTGGCGGTAAAGTCCTTGGTAAACTTGGTGATCCAACCCAATCCGCCTTCAAGCGGAGTGGTTTCGTCGTCTATATCATTTCCATACAGGCAATAGCCCATTTCGAGTCGCAGGGTATCCCGGGCGCCAAGACCAATGGGTTTAATGCCGGCTGATTTGCCCGCTTCAAAAATAGCGTTCCAGATTATATCGGCAGCCTGGTCCCTGTCCTCAAAATAGATCTCCACCCCTCCGGCACCAGTGTATCCGGTGGCGCTAACCAGAACATTCTCCACCCCGGCAAATTTTCCTTTTACAAAGGTGTAATATTTCAGGTTCATGATATCCATTTCTGTAAGCGGTTGCAGGATTTTAGTGGCATTGGGGCCCTGGATAGCCAGCAGACAGGTTTTGTCGGAAATATTGTGCATTTCCACCCCTTCTGTATTAAAACGGCTGATCCAGTTCCAGTCCTTTTCAATATTGCTGGCATTTACCACCAGCATATACACCTTGTTTTCCTCCACACAATACACAATAAGGTCATCGACGATGCCCCCTTTTTCATTGGGTAAACAGCTATACTGGGCCTTACCGGCAGTTAGTTTGGAGGCGTCATTGGAAGTAACCCGCTGGATCAAGTCAAGGGCCTTGGGTCCTTTTAAAATGAACTCCCCCATGTGGCTGACATCAAAGACCCCGGCGTTTTTTCTCACGGCCGCATGCTCGTCATTGATCCCGGAATAACTGATGGGCATGTTGTAACCGGCAAAGGGTGCCATCTTCGCGCCAAGAGCTAAGTGCTTGTCTGTAAAGGGTGTATTTTTCATTGCGCAAAATTAGGAGATTCACCGCAGAGAACATGAGTAAGCAGAGGACCGCAGAGATTTTTACCACCAGGGCGCAAAGACACAAGGTGCTGCCAAGGACTTACTACCAAAAGCAATCTCAGCGAATCTCTGCTTACTCATGTTCTCCGCGGTAAAAAACCCTGCCATAAAAAAAGCTCTCCCGAAAACGGGAAAGCTTTGAGGTTGCCATCCGTTCGCGCAGATGGTTCCAACTTCAACCGACTTTAATTCATAAATCTTGCCAGCGAAAAAACCGGTGAGAGGTACCCGCCACCCAATGCCACTTCATTGCTGTTATCCATGCTTTCGGGTTTGGTTGTTTTTGTCTTGTTGATACTATCCTGTCTTTTCTCTTCCTCCAGTTGACGGAGTTCCTCTTCCAGTTTTCGTTTTTCGTCGGCCTTATCTTCCTCCAGTTTCCTCATTTCCTCCCTGATAGATTTTTCCCTTTCGGCTGCATCAGTTCCTTGCCAGCGGTAACCGTCCCTGTTTTTGGGATTGGTTTCCTTGGGCATATTGGGGTTGAACAGTATCCCGTCCTCACCCATGGTATAATCGGTATTTGTTCTCCAGCGGAAATCGGTGTCGCGGATATGCACCCCGCGGCGGTTCCAGTTGCGACGGCGTCCATAATTATCATAAAACTCGATCTCCACATTATTCAGTTTATCGGTAATGGATTCATCAAAGCGGATCTTCTTACCTACGGGCACTTGAATTTCCACCACTACATGTTGACCACGATAGGCATTTTCTTTGCCAATGGAAATCCCGTTTCCAAGATCGAGGTAACTGTCGGTATAATTAACATCATAAGAAATCCGGGTAGCGCGGGTGCGTGCATCCTGCATATCATGACCCCAGGCATTTTTCCAGAGAACCACATGAAAAGCGCTGTCCTTGCTCTTGGTCACATCAATATTCACCCAGGAAAGCTGCAGGGAATCGCCATCAATGTCCCATCCTGTACGGTCATCATTCATCCAGCCATATCCACCCTGGTAATTCAGTTCGGGAGCCGAAACACCCACTGTCAGTTTACCGGTGGTTGGTTGGGAAATGCTCAGGTCCTTGCTCCCTTCTTCATAATAGCGGAAGTCATGTGTAATGCTTGCCGCCAACCAGATCGAACATACCCAGCCCAGGAACCAGCGGGCGCCAAAGGTCCAGCCCATGTATCCACCACCGG
>JAYRZH010000074.1:0-15774 GCA_041916555.1 Chitinophagaceae bacterium
CTTATTTTTGATTTTGATTGCCTCTTGCTCAAATGACCCCGGAAGCAACAGAACCAAAAAAGAGGTTGATCAGCTCCGGGAGTCGGCGAGAAAATTAAGGGAAATTTTAAGTCATGATACATTAACTACACATGATATTCGTTCCTCAGGCGACTCAAGTCTTGAGAATCTGGTCTTTTCAAATATATATGTAAACATAAATGCTTATACCAAGGAAGAGTATGGCCGGGTGTTTCATTCTAAATTCACTATTCCCCAAAGAGACACCTATTCGACATTAATGGTAGAGAGAAACTTTAAAGTAGGTCGGCTATTTACTTTTTATGATAGATTTGATTTTGCATCGCTTGATGCCGTGAACGGTTACAACAGGCTTGGCTTCCCTCTTTTAGCAAAAGCGATTGAAGATGGGCATAATTTATACAATGAAATGCCTGAAAAAAATAGTCAACTATTTTCCACGCTCGACTCTCTTTTTATGCGGAATTTTGACTCAATCAAATCATCTCAAGCAAGGGTTAAGTATATAAGGCAAAACATCGATAGCTTCATCCAAAAACAATAATCTCATTTCACATTATGCTGCTGAAGTTTGTCTTTCCCCATCTCATCCTAAAATCGTTTCAGGATTATGACAGTAAGGCTTAGAGCAGCAAAGTTAAAGAGCCACATTTAACACAATTCCTGTACCTTGTAATTCGATTTTGTTGCTTATGAAACTCCACTTTTTCATTGGTTGCTGTTTTCTCCTGATTTTACTGCTTGGCGTGGTTCCACATCGTGAGGTGTCAAATGAAACAACCATCTATTATTACAATAGTTTGCCGAGGCTTTTTTCTTTTTCGGTTTTTTGCCTCGCCATATTGGCTTTGGCTGTTGTAATCCGAATAAGGGTTCTTAATAAAAAATTGGTTGGGGGTTATATTCTTCGGCAAGGAAATGGCGTCAACAAGGAAAACCTATACACAATAATCTCATTTTCATTGATCGCCTTATTCGCCAGGTCTTTTACCTCTTATTTTCTATTATCACTTATTGCCATTTCGATATATTTATACATTTCTAAACTGATTATAAAAAGAACCAATCCCGGGGTTCTTGCGATCAACAACGGATCCATCTTTTTCAAATCCCATTTCCGGATAAAAGAAATTAAGATTGCATCCCTGATCAGATTGGACTATAATCCCCGGCAAAAAACATTGAAACTAAAATTTTCCGAAGGATTAGATGAAATTAGTCTGCCTCTTTCTGACTTTCATGTGGAGCACCTGGAAACGATGATTGCCGAATTAATTCACAATCGGAAACAGAAAATAGCCCTTTCAGATAAATTCACGGCTTTCTTTGGGAATATAGATAGTGGGGGGCCTGGTTTTATTCCGGCACTTCAGTATGAAGCTCCTCTGTAGCCTTATTATTCCCTCTGCGCCTCCGTGTCTCTGTGGTTCAAACGCAAATCCTTAATTTTTTTTCTTATATACAGGCACCGTACTACAAGGCTCCCCATACATGATGCTCTTCGCTACGGGACGTAGCTTCTTCGTGATCTCGAGGTAGGCAAATTCACCAATGGGAAGTTCACCACAGCCCTTTACCACCACGCGCTTATCCAAATAATCATCTGCGTTGATGGCGGCTATGCGATCGAGAAATATCTTTTTGTGGAGTTCTTTTTCATCACCTAATACCACCTCCTGCGCTACGGGTTGTAACTGTGCGGCAACCAACATATAGGCCCAAACAGGGATAATAGCATCGGCCGAACATACAATGGCCACAAACTTGTCTCGGTACTGCTCCCAATCATGGGTCTTCAGCTTTTCGCGGAAATCCTTTTCTTTCAGGATCAGTTCCATAAAAAGAAAACCCTTCAGGTCGAAAACCATGGTTTCTCCCTTGGGGTAATAGGCTTCCAGGTCCAGTGTGATAAGCCCGCTTTCGGCTACCTTATTGATGAATTCTTCGGCCATAATCAGATATAAAGGTATAACAAAACAGCCACCCCATTGTTTGAGGTGGCTGTGGCCTTATCAATGGCTGTGTTTTAGTAGTTGAATTTCCGGCGATTGTCCTTGATCTTCGCCAAATTACGAAGGGTAGAAGCCGGTGTCTGGCCCTGCATGCCAAAGCCAAAATTACCATAGCCACCCATGATCCGCTGTACGGCCTGCTGACGAAGGAAACGACGCTCATCATCAATGTTCGCCGAAGCTACCGAAGTGGCGCTCTGCGAATTTACCCTCACTACATATACACCCTGTGCCCCATCAACGGGTTTGGCTACCACCTTGCCATTATTGGCAGGGTTAAAGGACACCCCTAGCAGCTTGGTCTCATAACTCATCTGGCTTTGACCTCCCGAAAAACGGATGCTATCGGCTGTCGCAATCGGGAAACCCGCCTTGGTTGACGCTTCTTCCAGGGTTGTATAATTACCTATCTTCTGAATGATCTGCTGCGCTTTCTTCTCATTTCTTAATACAGGCTCCACGCGAATACGAGCCTGATCAACCGACATGGTACCTTCCTTGGTCACTTCCGTTACCACAGCCACCACATACTTATCTCCTATCAGGGTTGGCTGCAATACATCCCCCTTATCGGCATCATAAACCTCACGTACAAACTGTCGGGAAATTCCCAGTCCCATGATATTGTAATCCTGGGGCCCGAGAGTGACAGGCACTTTTTGAATTCCCTTTGCCTTTAATTCTTTTTCCCAGTTTGCATTAAATGACTTCTGGTCGCGGCTGTCGCCGGCAAACTTATTGGCGGCATTATTGGCGTTGGCATCTGTTTCGCGACTGGCTACAATCGGCTTGGTCAGATAGGCCACTTCAAACACGGGAGAAGATCCCTTTTGGCTCTGGATCTGAATGACGTGGTAACCAAACTGTGTTTTCACCACACCGGTGGATCCTGTCGAATTGGAGAAAATATAGTCGTTGAACTCCGGAACCATTTTGCCCGGAGGTACATTTTCATATTTACCGCCATTGGCCTTGCTTCCCTCATCGGCTGAATATTTTGCCACCAGGGTATCAAAGTTTGAACCCGCGCGTACCAGGCCAAGCAGGCTGTCGGCCAGTTTTTTGGCGCTGCTGTCATCACGGATCTGTTGTCCGTTTTCCGCTGTTGCAATAAGAATGTGGCGAATGTTTACGGTGTCGGGCCATACTGCCTGACTTACCACTTTGGCCAGTTGATAATTATTGCCAAATACAAACGGACCATACACATTGCCGGCTCCAACCTTGGCTACGGAATCAATATAGGGCCCGGCCTGGATTGAACTCTTGGGAACCTTTCCTTTATAATATCCAAGCTCAGAATAATTGGCATTTACAAATCCGGCTACATCAGTTGCATCCTTGAATGGTTGAACCAATTGCGAAATTTGCTGATAAATGGCCAGGCTGTCTGCTGAAGTGGGTGCCGCATCAAAAGTCACATACTCAATGGAGCGGCTTTCGTCCACTTTAAAATCATCTTTATTCTTGGCTATATAATCACTGATCTCTTTGTCGCTGATCTTAACCGAACTATCGCTGACGGTGGCATAAGGAACCACTACATAAGAAATATTAGCCATGAGGCTACGCTCGGCGTTTTGTTTCTCCAGGTACCATTTAGGATAGTAGGCAGAAACGGCCACCAGGGAATTAAACTTGTCATTCAATCGCTGATATTCCAGGTCGGCAAGAAACTGACCAAAACTTCTCTGGTCATCCGGGTTCTTGCTATTCTTCCATTGCATCACCTGCTGCTGATACGCTGCCGCATCATACATTCCTGTTTGAGGATCAGTAAAACGCTGGATCACCTGTTCACCGGGATCGTTGAACAACACATCATTCAGCTCCTTCTTGCCTACACGCAAACCAAGCTTCTCAAATGCTTCCATCATCACCAGGCGGTTTACTTCCTGGTTCCACAATTGCTGCATCATGCCCTGGCGTGTTGCCTCGTTCATGGCATAACCCGGCTGTTGCTGCTGCATCTGCTGTTCCTGTGCTTTCATCTTTGCCTCAAAATCGGCATAGGCGATCTTCTTACCATTCACGGTACCGAGTGTGGTAGATTGTTGCCCATTAAAAATGCTTCCCCGTCCGGAGAAGGCATCCATCAGGATAAAGCCCACCAGCGAAACCGCAATCACGATGGCAGAAATCAATGCACCCCTGTCTCTAATAGTTTGTATGACTGACATATAATTATATAGGGTTAAAAAAACGGATGGCAAAAATAGGGTATTTGGGGAAAAGAAGTGGAAAATCCCGAGAGTTGGGGTCGGGTGTCGGAGGTCCGGAGTCCGGACTACCGAACTGCCTTCGGATGCACCAGCTTCATCTCCTTCACAAGGTGCCCCGCCCCGGCGTATTTGTCGATGATAAACAACACATACCGGATATCCACCATGACATTCCGGCAAATGGAGGGGTCATAATTAATATCACTCATGGTTCCTTCCCATACCCGGTCAAAATTCAGCCCCACCAGGTTGCCATAGGCATCCAGGGCCGGACTTCCCGAATTCCCGCCCGTGGTGTGGTTGGCGGCTATAAAACACACGGGTTGCCGGCCTTTTACCCCATATTGACCAAAATCCTTCTTTTTATACAGCTCAATTAGCTTTTCCGGCAGGTCAAATTCATAATCCCCTGGTTTGTATTTCTCCAACACCCCGTCCAGGTAGGTGTAAAAATCAAATTCCACCGCATCACGCGCCTGGTAGCCATTTACCTTCCCGTATGTTACCCGAAGTGTGCTGTTGGCATCCGGGTAAAAGCGTTTTTCCTTAAATACTTCCATCTGCGCAGCCATATAGGTCCGCTGCAGGGTGTTTATTCGATCCTGAACGGCATTTATCTTCTTGACGATATTATCAGAATATGCGCTGTTCAGGGCCAAAAACAGCAAGTTTGCGGGGTCTTTGGGGTGATTTTGGGCGATTTGGGCAGGATTTGACTGAATTTCAGCCAAAGTAGCTTCTTCTTCATCTAGTTTAGTACTGGTATATATGGATTCAGCCAATTTTTTGAAATCATGGCCGTTTTCGGCCAAAATCTGCATAAAATAGGGTGAAATCGCCTCTTTTTCCTGGTTTTTTGCGTAAAAATCCATCAGGGAAATAAACAGGCTTTTGTCCACTTCCGGGCTATATTCGTCATAAATAGCGGCCAATCGTTCTTTTAATCCGGGCAATTCCTTATTAAATCCCGCCTCTCCGGATTTTTCTTTTATGGCATTTAGCCGGTTGAGCTGGCTGCAGATCATGAATAACTCGATCCGCGGAATTACCTCATTATATATATCCCGTGCCCGTCCCAGCGGGGCCAGCTCCTTATAGGCGGCGTCCAGATCGGCCAGCAGCGTACCATATTTTTCTTTCAGGGCAGGACTGGCTTCCACACGTTTTTGAAATTCCCGTTCATAGGCTTGCTTTTTCGCTACGCCATTGGTTTTGGTCAATCCCAGCACTTCTCCTTGCCACTTTTTCCAGGAATTACTGATTCCGGCATATTTAGCGGCATACTGGATCTTGATCTGCTCATTTTTGCGCATATACCCGTCGATCACTGCCAGGGCTCTGGTGCGGATATCAATCTTAACAGGATCATTGACCTCCACGATCTGGCGTACCGCCTCGCTGTACAGGTACTCATTGGTTCTGCCCGGGAACCCAAAAACCATCGTAAAATCATTTTTTGCCACTCCGTCAAGTGAGATGGAAAGGGCCTTTTTTGGCTTAAATGGCACGTTTTCGGGCGAAAAATCGGCCGGTTTGTTGTCTTTTCCGGCATAAATGCGGAAAATTGAGAAATCGCCAGTGTGGCGTGGCCACATCCAGTTATCGGTATCTTTTCCAAAATTTCCGATCGACGAGGGGGGTGCCCCTACCAGCCGGATATCCCGGTAGGTTTCGGTTACAAACAGGTAATACTGGTTCCCCTCAAAGAAACCACGGACCATCACATCCTGATAGGCTTCCTTTTTGACCGATTTCCGGACCTCTTCGAGGTTCTTATCAATCACAGATTGGCGCTGTGCCTCAGTCATACCCCCGGTAACCCCTTTCTGTGCGGCGGCGCTTACATCCTCAATCCGTACAATAAAGGTGACAAACAGACCCGGATTGGGAATCTCTTCGCCATTCCCCTTGGCCCAAAAACCATCCCTGATATAATTATGCTCCAGGGTGGAGTGGTTCTGAATCGCATCAAACCCACAATGGTGGTTGGTTAGGACCAAACCCTGGGTAGAAATCACTTCTCCGGTGCAAAACCCGCCAAAACTCACAATGGCGTCTTTCAGGCTGCCGCTGTTTACATTGTATATATCTTTTGCACTGATCTTCATCCCCAGGCTCTTCATTTCCTTTTCATTCAATCGCTCCAACAACAATGGAAGCCACATGCCTTCATTGGCAAAGGCAAAAGACTGAACAAAGAGAAAAACAAGGAGTGGGAGTTTTTTCAATAGTTTCATATAACAATCGTTTTCTTGCCTATAAAGGTAATTCATACCCCGCGTAACCTCGTGTCTTAGCGTCTTTGCGGTTAAGTTTACCGCCATGACGCGGGGAAATTTTCCCCAAAGGCCTGTGCGAAACGATCATTTACTGTGCATAACCGTATGTGAAACGTGAATATGAAACGGAACATTTTCCACACATCTTAATAGCGAGAGATCGGTACCCGGTTCATGTTGTGTGGAACCTGGTTTTTACCCGCGATATCCACAGAACTACCCTAATGTTCGTAACCGGTTTTTTTGCAGGTGCGTTGTTTTCCACAACGTGGATATTTGGTTCTGTTTGGCGGTTTCACTGGGTTTCATACTGTGGATATCCACGAAATAAATGTGGATTATGGTGTATTATTAACTTTGCAGAACAGAGTACTATTGATTTATCCACGAATCCACAGCCGTAATAATAATAGACTTTTTTTAAAAATATTTATTATTATTTATTATTAGGATTAAGAAGGGCCGAGAAATTTTTTGATCTTTTTTTGGTGCCCGGATTCGTAATATTGCCCTCCCGAAAAAAATGATGCAGATGGAAAACGAGATTATCACCGCCGCGAGAAAAAATGTTTCGAAGAAGGGATTCCTCGATGTTGATATCGACCCTACCCTTGACCTTTTTGCCGAGATCGAAAGGCTCAAGAAGGAGAAAAACGCGGTTGTGCTGGCGCACTACTACCAGGAGGCGGATATCCAGGATGTGGCGGATTATATTGGGGACAGCCTGGGATTGGCCCAACAAGCGGAAAAGACTGATGCCGATATGATCGTTTTTGCCGGTGTGCATTTCATGGCGGAAACCGCGAAGATCCTTAACCCGACAAAAAAAGTCGTGATACCCGACCTGAATGCGGGTTGCTCCCTTAGCGACAGTTGCCCCCCGCCGCTTTTCAAAAAATTCAAGGACCAGCACCCGGATCATATCGTTGTCAGCTATATCAACTGCAGTGCAGGTATCAAAGCGTTGAGTGATGTGATTGTCACCAGCAGCAATGCCCGGGTGATCGTGGAGAGTTTTCCGAAAGACCAAAAGATCATTTTTGCCCCTGATAAAAACCTCGGGGCTTATATCAACAAAGTAACCGGACGTGATATGCTTCTCTGGAATGGGGCTTGCATGGTTCATGAGATTTTTAGCCTGGAAAAGATCACCAAGCTGAAGGTTCGGCACCCCAAGGCAAAATTGATCGCCCACCCGGAATGTGAAGAACCTATTTTGCGTATTGCGGATTATATCGGGTCAACCACAGGCCTACTGAAATACACTCAGAAGGATGATTCACAGGAGTACATAGTGGCCACAGAAACCGGCATACTGCACCAGATGATGAAAGCAAGTCCGGAGAAGACATTTATTCCCGCACCACCCAATAACAACTGTGCCTGCAACGATTGCCCGCACATGAAGCTAAACAGCCTGGAGAAACTCTATCTCTGCATGGAGTATGAAACACCGGATATTGAAATGGATGAGGAATTAAGGTTGGCTGCTAAAAAGCCCATTGACCGGATGCTGGAGATCAGCAGAAAGGCCGGATTATGATTTCTTCTTTTTACCCGAAACCAGGTCATAGGAATGATCGATCCATTCTTTTAGTTGGATCGTACTAACAGAGCCATCAACGATTACGGTATTCCAGTGTTTTTTGTTCATATGGTAACCGGGTACCACACAGGGATATTGTTCCCGCAACTCAAGCGCCAGATCGGGGTCACATTTTACATTAAAGCGCAACTCTATATTATCAAGACCCACGAGTAAAAAAGCCTTATTATTTACTTTAAAAACAAGTGTATCGGGGCCGAAAGGAAGGGTTTCTTCGACACCAGGTTTTGAGAGACAGTAATCACGCAGGCTTTCTATATTCATGCCTTTTTGATTTCTATGTTCGCCGGGCTGAGCAAAGGCTCACCACCCAAACGCAGCAGTATCTGAGCTACAGTAACCACATCTTTCTGGCAATACTCAACAATTCGTGACAGGTTCTTTTCCTTCCAATACACTTCCCATACCATACTCCCGTCGATATCATCCTTAGGTGTGGGAATACCAAGCGATAGCGCTAATAGATTCAGGGAAGTATAGCTTTTAAAGTCACCAAATTTCCAAAGCTCAAGGGTATCCAAATGCGTGATCTCCCAGGGTTTTTTTCCTGATAACTGGAGGATACCTGGAATGGGAATACTATTGATCACCATACGGCGGCAGAGATAGGGGAAATCGAATTCCTTGCCATTATGGGCGCAAAGAAACTTTGGTTCACCTGATGACCATTTTGCAAGCATCTCCCCAAAGGCGTATAACAATACCTTTTCATCTTCTCCGTAAAAAGATTTGAGAACCATCTTCCGTTCAGCACCGCTTCCTTGCAATACACCACAACTGATACAAACGATCTTGCCAAATTCGGCATAGATGCCAGCACGGTTGTAGATGGAGGCAGCGTTGTCGTTTTCTTTATCCTTAATGATGATAGAAGCTTTGTGGTCCCATAATTTTTTCCAATCCCCGGGCATATCGGTATAGTCGGGGTATTGGGGCACCGTTTCTATGTCGAGGAAGAGCGTATTATGGTAGGGGAAAGTCATGAATAGAATTTTAACCTACAGAAACCGATCCCCTTTGTTTCTTTTCACCTCTGCTACAAATTCTTTGATCTCCTGTTCTTTTTCTTTTTTGCAAATGAGTAATACATCGTTTGTATCTACTACAATAAAATCATCAAGACCCTGCAGGACCACCAGTTTTTTATCCGGCGCTTTAACTACGCATTTGGTCGCATCGATCACCATCACATTTTCCCCGGCCACGGCGTTCTCGAGATAATCTTTCTCCATATTCTCCCAGGCGCTGTTCCAGGTACCCAGGTCACTCCACGAAAAGGAAGCAGGGATTACATAAACGTTGTCGGCCTTCTCCATGATGCCAAAGTCAATACTGATATTAGTACACTGGGGATAAATGGATTCGATGGCCGCCAGCTCGTTTTCTGAGTTAAACCGGTCTTTTTCTGCTACAAAAACATCATACATTTCTGGCAGGTAGCGCTCAAAGGCGTTGATGACATTTTTAACTTTCCAGATAAAAATGCCTGCGTTCCAAAGAAAATCACCACTGGCCAGAAAGGTTTTGGCCAGATCGAGATTGGGTTTTTCGGTGAATGTTTTCACTTTATAGATCTCAGGCGCTGCAGGCATGGTCTCGTGCTGGATATATCCATAGCCTGTGTTGGGGTAGGTAGGCTTGATCCCGATAGTGAGCAAGGCATTGATATGTCCCACAAAATCGAGGGCCTGCCTGGCGGTTTTTACAAATTCGTCGGTTTCCAGGATCAGGTTATCCGAAGGGGCCACGATCATGCGGGCTTCCGGGTCCTTCTGCATGAGTTTAAAGGAAATATAGGCGATACAGGGGGCGGTGTTCTTCCGCGAAGGTTCACCCAGGATATTCTCAACCGGAATATGCGGGAGCTGCTCCTTTACCAGGCCAATATACTCCTGAGAGGTAATCACGAAGATATTTTCAGCCGGTACCAGCTTACGATAACGGTCAAATGTTTGCTGAATAAGGGTTTTCCCTGTGCGTAGGATATCCAGGAACTGCTTTGGGTAATTGGTTCTGCTCATTGGCCAGAAACGACTTCCAATACCCCCGGCCATGATGGCTACATAATTGTGGTTCTTACTCATTAGTTTTTGCTTATCAACTCGTTAGATTCAATTGAGCAGATTTTTATTCCCACTCAATTTCCAGTTGGCGGTAAAATTAGCCTATTTGATTAAGCCGTGTTTCATTTCAGGAAAAAAGCGTTTTCATTCGTCAAAACACCGGCCAGTCCCCTTGAAAATTTCGTACCTTCGTATGCTTCAAAAAAAAGGAGTATCTTATATAGGTCTCCTTGAGGAGAACAGGAAACCCAGCGCGAAATGGCAACAACATCTACAAAAAAGGCTCCCCGGAAAAAGGGCGCCGAAAATGGAAAGACCACTACCCCCCCTAAAGAAAAGGCAAACGGAAAAAAGTTTGATCTTCATAAGGCCCTGAAAACCTATTTTGGTTTTGATTCCTTTAAAGGGAACCAGGAAAGGATCATTGAATCGGTTTTGGCTGGTCAGGATACTTTTGTCATCAAACCCACCGGGGGCGGTAAAAGCCTCTGTTACCAACTGCCGGCCCTCGTCAGTGAAGGGGTGGCCATCATCGTTTCCCCGCTTATCGCCCTGATGAAGAACCAGGTTGACCTTATCCGCGGCTATAGCAGCAATGACAATGTAGCCCACTTTCTCAACTCTACCCTGAACAAGAAAGAGATCAAGGAGGTTCATGACGACCTGCTTGAAGGACGGACCAAGATGCTGTATGTGGCACCCGAGACCCTGACCAAACAGGAAAACCTGGAGTTTTTCAGCGATCTCAAGATTTCTTTCTTCGCAGTTGACGAAGCCCACTGTATTTCAGAATGGGGCCATGATTTCAGACCGGAATACCGCCGTCTGCGCGAAATGATGGTCCAGATCAACCCGGATGTTCCGGTGATCGCCCTTACCGCCACGGCTACACCCAAGGTGCAGAGCGATATTGTGAAGAACCTGGATCTCCGCAACCCCAAGATCTTTATTTCTTCCTTTAACCGCCCCAATCTCTATTACGAGATTCAGCCCAAGATTAAAAAAGACCTTACCCTCAAGCACATGGCCAAGTTTATTGTGCAGAACAAGGGCAAGAGCGGTATTATTTATACCACCAACCGCAAAACCACCGAAGAGCTGGCCGACATGCTTTCTGCCAATGGCATCAAGGCGGTGGCCTATCATGCGGGTCTAGACAGCAAACTGCGATCCAACCGCCAGGACCAGTTCCTGAACGAAGATGTGCAGGTAATTGTAGCCACCATAGCCTTTGGAATGGGGATCGACAAACCGGATATCCGGTTTGTGATGCACTACAATATTCCCAAGTCGATCGAGAACTACTACCAGGAAACCGGTCGCGCCGGGAGGGACGGATTAGAAGGGAAATGCATACTTTATTATTCCCATAAGGATGTTTCCAAACTGGAGCATCTGATGCGTGATAAGCCCCTCAGCGAACGCGAAGTGGGGGCCCAGTTGATCAATGAAACCGTAGCCTATGCCGAAAGTGGTGTCTGCCGCCGGAAAGTGTTGATGAGTTATTTTGGGGAGGAGTATGAAACTGAGAACTGTGGCAACTGTGATAATTGTACCCACCCCAAGGAGAAAGTAGAGGCAAAAGACGAGGCAATCACTGTGCTCAAGACCATCAAGGCCCTTGACGAGCGCTTTGCCACCGATTATACCGTCAACATCATCATTGGCAAGCTGACCCCTCAGATCAAAATGTTCCGTCACGAAGGCATTGATGTGTTTGCGGGTGGAAATGACAAAGAACCCCATTTCTGGAACTCCCTCATCCGACAGATGTTGCTGGAGGGATTATTGGAAAAGGATATTGAAGAATACGGGGTCCTTAAGATCACCAAAAAAGGGAATGAGTTTTATAAAAAGCCCAAGTCCTTCCCCATTGTGCTAAATAATTTGTTTGAGGAAGCCAATGCGGACGATGATGAGGGCGCCGAAGGCGGGGCCGGTTCTGCAACAGATGACCGGTTATTTGAAATGCTAAAGGAACTGAGGCAGAAGGAAGCGAAGAAAAAGGCATTGCCCCCATTTGTCATTTTCCTTGAATCTTCGCTCCAGGATATGGCCACCCTTTATCCCATTACGGTTGACGACCTGGAGAAATGCCAGGGGGTAAGCAAGGGCAAGGCCCTGCGGTATGGAAAGCCCTTTGTTGAAATGATATCGCGCTATGTGGAGGAGAATAACATTGAGCGCCCGGATGATTTTGTGATGAAGAGCGTGGTGAACAAGAGCGGAAACAAGGTATTTATCATTCAAAATGTAGATAAGAAAGTACCGCTTGAATCCATTGCCAGAAGCAAGGGTCTCAAACTGGAGGAGTTGCTGGAAGAAATGGAGACCATTGCGGCATCTGGCACCAAGCTTAACCTCGATTACGCCATCAATGATATGCTGGATGAATACGAGCAGGAAGATATCCTGGAGTATTTTAAAGGTTGTGAAACCTCCAGCCTGCAAGTTGCGCAGGAGGAATTGTCGGAACACGATTTTACCTGGGAACAGTTAAAGATCATGCGGATCAAGTTCCTGAGCCAGTATGGGATGTAAGAGCCGAATGGCTGCCCCAAGAAAAGAAACATAGCATGGAAATCGTAAAGGGAATCAATCAGACCATCGCATTTTTGCTGGAGCTTATCATGGTTTTTGCGGTAGGTTATTGGGGCTATCATGTTGGAAAAACGACCCTTTCAAAGTATTCCCTCGTTATTTTATTACCCGTTATTGCCATTGTACTCTGGGGAGTGTTTGCTGCCCCCCGGTCTGCCCATAGGCTGGAGCCTACAGCAAGACTGGTTTTTGTGCTTGTCCTTTTTGGCATAACCTCGTTTTTGATTCATGATTCAGGACACACCAAATTAGCCATCGCATTTGCTGTGGTGGCTGTACTGAATACTACACTGGCCTATATTTACAAATACTAATAAGCCAAAGGTCGATTCGCAAGAATTATGGGAACGTTTAAGTTTAAGGCGGAGTTGGAGATAATTGGGGTAAACCCATTTGTCTTTGTTCCTGAAACGATTCTGCAAAAGATATTCATCGAGGCGGGAAAGGACAAAGGACCCATTCCGGTATCGGGAAGCATCAATGGCGATTCTTACCGGCAAACTCTGGTCAGGTTTAAGGGCGAATGGCGCTTGTATATTAATACGGCCATGCTGAGTAATTCTCCCAAGCGAATCGGCGAAACGATTATTGTCACCATAGCATACGATCCTGCCGACAGGACCATTCCCATGCATCCGGAATTTGAAAAGCGGATGAAGAAGAATAAAGAGGCCATGAAAGTGTTTATGGCATTGCCGCCATCCAGGCAAAAGGAGATTGTTCGGTATATATCATCCCTGAAATCATCCGAAAGTGTGAGCAGGAATATCGAACTGGCAATTGGTTTTTTAACTGGAAAGAACCGGTTTGTGGGGAGGGAGAAGCCCTAGGCCGCAAAAGCAAGTGTTTTCAAGCGTTCATAAAAAAACCCCTGCGATTGCAGAGGTTTTTTGTGGTGTGGGGCGGGATCGAACCGCCGACACAAGGATTTTCAGTCCTTTGCTCTACCAACTGAGCTACCGCACCAATTTTTTTCGGTCCTTTTCCGCCATCGGCGGATACCGCACCAATTTTTTTCGGTCCTTTTCCGCCACCGGCGGATACCGCACCAATTTTTCTGGTCCTTTTCCGCCATCGGCGGATACCGCACCGAATTAATGTTACCTCACCATTCTCACTTTCCCCTAAGGGGCAGCAAAAATAGGTTATTCACAGGAAATCCAGAAAAAATTAGGGCTTTGTTTTACGATTTACGCGGCAGCGGTCGCTGCAGTACTTTACCTCATCCCAGACTTTTTCCCATTTTTTCCGCCATGTAAAGGACCTCCCGCAGGTTAAACAGGTCTTTTGTGGTAAATCTGATTTCTTTTTCTGTTTCATAAGAATTTGGTTAATTGGCTAATTCCGGGTAATACTGGGTTCTGAAGCCATTATTCAAGTGTTTTCTCCTGGCCTTTGTTTGAACATAATGTTTCTGAGCCAGGTCAGGCAAGCGGGGCCCCTCCCGGGCTTACCTTTACGAAAAGTCAATAATATGAAAAGGCTCATTCCATATCTTCTGGGCGTGTGGTATTTCCTCCTCACCGCGCAAATTAGCTTTTCACAGGTTACTGGTGTAAAGTTGATTGTAAATACACCGGTGGTGGATACTGGTTCAGCAGGTGTTTTTGTGGCCGGCAATTTCAATGGCTGGAAGGCCGGTGATACGCTTTTCAAGATGACAAAGTTGGAAGATGGGGTATATTCTATTGTACTGCCCGTAATGGTTGGGAAAGCCTATGAGTATAAATACACGGCTGGCAACTGGGACAGGGTTGAATTAGCAAGCGAGGATAGCGCCATTTCCAACAGGCGGTTTGTTGCTCTTGAAAACCTGGAGATTAATGACCGGGTAGTTTTCTGGAAAAGGGTTGTTCCCCGGGTAGCCCCCGCCCCAAGGGCTGCTGAAATTAATGCCAGGATTGATAGCCTTAAATCCGGACTTCAGTCAAAAATGGGGGATGTAGCCTCGGTTCTTAAAAAGTACATGGTGAATATGCTTTCGGACCATCCAAGCAAAGCCCTGCACCGTAAACTCGACCGGAGGGCCAGTAAGAAGGTGGGTGAATTGTATATGAAACTGACAGGCCTGGTCTGGGACGTGATGACTAAGCTGCCCCCCGAGGAACGTAAGAAGCTGAGGGAATTTTTGCAGAACCCCGATGCGCAAAAGGATTTCATGACTGCTTTTGGAAAGGTCATGGACGGTTCTGCCAGGTAATTCAAAACTACCGCCCCATATACACCATCAGGATCTGCACATCACTGGGATTTACCCCACTGATCCTGCTTGCCTGACCCAGGGTCCGGGGCTTGATCTTTTTGAATTTCTGCAGGGCCTCTGCCGAGAGCGCTTTCAGGTTATCATAATTAAAAGATTCCGGAATGAGTTGGTCCTCCAACTGTGCCATACGTGAAACCAACTCCCTCTCCTTTTCTATATAAGTTTCATACTTCACCTGAATTCCCGCTTGTTCTATTGTTTCCCGGTCATAACCCGTGAGCTCCTCCGCCAGGGCCGGAACGGCGGCCGCAAGCGAATCAATATCTATATCCGGTCTCAACAGGATCTTGGCTAACTTTTGTTTTTCCGATATCGACGCCGACCCAATTGATTCAAGGTATCCATTGATAGTTCCCGGGTCTGTCTGGGTATTTTGTAAAAATGTTTTTATTCTTTCTACCCCCTCTTTTTTACTCAGCACCCGTTGATACCTTTCTTCATCGGCTAAGCCTATTGTATGACTCAACTCGGTGAGCCGGAGGTCCGCATTATCCTGACGCAGCAGGGTGCGAAACTCCGCACGGCTGGTAAACATCCGGTAGGGCTCCTGTGTTCCTTTGGTAATGAGATCATCAATCAAAACACCAATATAGGCCTCGCTTCTTTTTAAAATAAGCGGTTCTTTGCCGGTGATTTTCTGATGTGCGTTTATCCCAGCCATCAAACCCTGACACGCCGCCTCCTCATATCCGGTTGTCCCGTTGATC
>JAYRZH010000075.1:0-15765 GCA_041916555.1 Chitinophagaceae bacterium
CGGCATACCACCAATAACCGGATGGAGTTGATGGCCGTGATTGCAGGACTCAGGGCTTTAAAAAAGGAGGGGCTTCCGGTCACGATCTATTCCGATAGCCAGTATGTGGTCAATGCCGTGGAAAAAGGCTGGCTGAATAAATGGCTTCACACCAACTTTAAAGGGGGTAAAAAAAACGCCGACCTCTGGAAGGCCTATCATCAATTGGCCCAGAAACACAAGATCCGTTTTAAATGGGTCAAGGGGCATGCGGAAAACCCGTTCAATAACCGATGCGACGAACTGGCCACTGGCGCGGCAGATGGTGGTGACCTCTTAGAGGACGAAGGATATGAAGGAGAATAACCATGGGCCATGCGGAGATGACCCTGTAGCCCTTATTTATCTAAGAACCAACTTCCATTTACGCTGTACCAGCCCATTGTAGGCAAGGATGATGACAGGGAGGAAAAGGGCGGTTCCGATAAGAGAGTTTTTGTAAAAAGGCAGACCGGCGGTAAGACAGGTCATCCAGCCAGAGAAATCTTTGGTATAATTAGCCTCTTTAACAAACAACCAAACAATAGAATTAGATACGAGGAAATAGAAGGTTGGGGCGGCAAATGCTCCGGCCAGCAGGCTAACCGGACGACGGCCTTTAATAGCCCAACCAATAACGGTGGTAGCCAACAGGAGAAGATAATTTACCCATTGACCATCATAAAAACCTGCATATTTAAACAGCCCCTGGCTGTTGAGAATTTCAATAACGGCATCACTGGCCAACAGGGCCAGGAGTGGAAGTAAAAAGGAAAAATCTTTCCGGCGAATGATCATTCCGGAAAACACGGCAATAGCCAATACGGGAGAGAACCCAGACATATCGAGATTGTCGCCAAATAAGATCTTGCAACCAACGGTTATAGCTACCAGGAAAACGGTGAACAAAACCAGTCTTGTATTAATACGCATAACCAATATTTAATGGGGCAAAATTAAATGAAATCAACTAATTGGCAGGGTTACTTATTCACCCTTTGTGAAATTAGGGGCACCGGCCTTGAACAAACGGGAGCCATTGGTACTCAATATTTCAAAAGATACCCCGGCCTCAGCAAAGGCCGCCTCCCCTTTCTGCAGGCTTAATTCCCTGCCCCGGCAGCGGATCAGGGTGGTACCCGAAAGGTTAAACCATATTTCAGGCCCTTCCGCTTCAAAGGAAACGGGCTCCGCTCCGGCCAACAGCCTTACTTCAGATAGTTGAAAATCAGGGGCCGGTGTTTCAAATACTTTTTCCACCCCGTTGATCCAGGCCCCGGCCAGTTTTTGGGGTTCCAAGGGCGCGCATTTTACATGCTTCATTAACTCCTTTACATCAATATGCTTGGTGGTCAGCCCCCCTCGCAAAACATTATCGGAATTGGCCATAAGTTCCATGCACTGCCCAAAGAGATACGCGTGTGGGATTCCCGCATCCTGAAAAATGGCTTCGCCAGGCTCCAACTTAACAATATTGAAAAAATAAACCGAGAATATACCCCGGTCTGATTGCCCGTTGCGGTTAAAGGTGATCGCCGCCCTGGCAGCCCAATAGTCTTCCTCCTCCCGGTGTAACACCCCCTTTTCGTAGAGGGGAACAATCCGGTCTAATAGTGGTTGCAGGATGGTATTTACCTCGTCCTGGGGCATCCCCATTACCTTTTTATACAATCCCAGATAACCCTCGCGAAGAAATAACTCATGCAGACCGGCAAACTCCGGAACAGCCCGCAGGATGCGAAGCAGGTGATCTTCCGGTTTAAACCCGTGAAGCAGCCAGAACTCACTCAGGGCATAGGCCAGTTCCGGTTTATGGTTCTCATCACGGTAATTTCTTTTGGGGGAATCAAGGGGGATTTTCTCGGAGTTCTCCCTTGCGAATTCCAGTTCAGCCGCGGCTTTGGACGGATGCACCTGGATTGACAGCATATCATACACATCCAATACCTTGAACAGGTAAGGGAGCTGAACCCTGTCGGAAAGCAACCAAGTCCCGGTTTCTGAAATCAGTTCGGATGGAGACTTTGGATGGCTTCCCATCCAGTATTCGGCATAAGGTTTTTTGGCGGCATTTACCTGGCCTAACAAGGCCGGTATAAAGTCCGTGCCACCCCAGTCATAGTGTTGAACCACGCCCTTGATCGCATAAACACCCTGTTTTTCCTGCATCGTCCTGTCTAATTTGCCATAAAGATAATGTATGGCTGAACACAATGATTTAGGCAGAAAGGGGGAAGAACTGGCGGCGATCTATCTTGTTTCCCGGGGATTTGAGGTCCTGCACCGCAATTGGGTGTATGGGAAAAGGGAAATCGACATCATTGCCAAAAAGGGCAAGTTTATTCACTTTATTGAAGTTAAGGCCAAAAGGGATACCGGATACGGGCATCCGGAGGACAGGGTAAACCGGGTCAAATTCAGGAACCTGTTAAGGGCTGCCGATGAGTACCTGGCCTTGCACCCCGGTAACCGGTATGTGCAATATGATATTCTGGCCATTACTTTTTACCGTGACCGTGAGCCGGAATTCTTTATGCTGGAGGATGTGTTTCTTTGAACTTGTCCATCAGTTTTTCCACAAGGGTAAAAGTGGCAGGGCAATACTCCACATTCTGTTTGTGAACGTGCATGTAGTCCACCATTTTCTTTTTAGGCAGGTGAGGAAAACCTGCGCAATCACGAGGACGTACCGCATAAATACTGCACTTATTATCCTTGAGGTTAAGAAACTGGCAAGGGGTTGATTTATTCATCCAGTCGCCATTGCTGCGGTCCTTTTTCAACCACTTTTTCTTAAAGGCATTGACCGACATCCCCAGGTGTTTGGATATGCGCTTCATGTCCTTGCCTGTATAAGTAGGGGTCATGGTTTTGCAGCAATTGGCACAATCCAGGCAATCGACTTCCTTCCAAACCTGTTTCTCTGCGGCACTGGTCCACTTATCTAGTTGCGGAGGTGTATTTTTCTCCAGACGGGTTAGGAATCTTTTATAGGCAGTTTTGCGGTGTCTGGCTTTCTGCTTAAAGGAACGAAGGGTGGTGGACATATGGGGTTTTAAACTTATAAAGCGCCGAAGATAACAGAAAAAACCTTTGTATAAGGGCATTCCTCTCTATTTTTGCACCGTTCAAACCCTTTATATGAAAAATATCTACGCCTTGCTGGCCCTGGCCTTTTTGATCGTTTCCTGTGGTAACAAAGAAGAAGCCCCCGTGACCCTTTGTGATAAACCCTGCGTATCGGATACGCTTAGCTTTTCGCTTCCACAAAATGAATTTGAACCTTATGTTAAACTGATACCTTCAAACTGCCTGGTCGATACCGTGGTGTGGAGCAGCAAGATAATGCCTACCAAAAGAAAGATCCATCTTTCCACTACGCTTGGCATGATTCCTTCCCTTGACAAATCAACAATCAAGTGCTATATCAAGGATACCAGCTTTGCCTTCCTGGTTTTTAATGATTGTCTTACCCGTCGTGGCTTTTGGTTAAAACTTGGGCTGGGTATCAAAGGGGAAATGGAGAAATCACTTTCTTCCTTTAACCCGGCCGATCCCCGGTACAGGGTGGAAGAAGGCTTGATCTATTACAAAGCCAACAACACCTTCTTTGTACAGGATATCATGTCAGGTAAAAAAGCCTCCGTGGAATTGCCTTCCCCAAAACTGGAATTCGACAATACCTATGAGGTGGTGGACTCCGTGAATATTAGTAAGAGCCGCATTTATATGAGGTTAAATGACGGAGGCAAGGAAGTGAACTTTGAAAAGAGCATTGAACTGAAATAATTTTTCCCGTAAGGGCACGCATGTGGTCTTCCTATAAATCCGGATTCAAGGCCTATCTCCAGTTGGAGAAGTCACTGTCAGACCACTCCGTGTCGGCCTACCTGCACGATTTAGAAAAACTCACTCAGTACCTTCAAACCCTCCCCCAGCCTCCCGGGCCGGGGGAGGTTGAACTGAAGACCCTTCAGGGTTTTGTAAAATGGATCACCGATCTGGGAATGACTGCCCGTTCCCAGGCCAGGATCATCAGCGGTATCAAGGCATTTTATAAATACTGCATGCTGGAAAACCTGGTTACCAAAGACCCCAGCACCCTGCTTGAAGCCCCCAAACTAAAACGAAGCCTGCCCGACACCCTGAGTTTCGAAGAAATAGAAAAGATCATTGCGGCAATAGACCTGAGTAAACCTGGAGGTACCAGGAACAAGGCCATGCTGGAAATTCTTTATAGTTGCGGACTACGGGTAAGCGAGGTGGTCAACCTGCGGGTATCACAACTATACTTTGATGTGGGTTTTATCCGGGTCACGGGAAAAGGAGACAAAGAACGATTGGTGCCCGTTGGCAAAACCGCCGCGAAATACGTCAATATCTACCTGAAAGAAGTAAGGGCAAAACAACCGGTTAAACCTGGGCATGAAGACATTGTCTTTCTCAATAAGAACGGAACCGGGTTAAGCAGGGTCATGGTCTTTTATATTATTCGAGAAGCTGCGGCCGAGGCTGGAATTAAAAAGACCATCTCCCCACACACTTTCAGGCATTCCTTTGCCACCCACCTGGTTGAAAATGGCGCCGATCTTCGCGCCGTTCAGGAAATGCTGGGTCATGAAAGCATCACCACTACCGAAATATACACCCATGTTGACCGCTCTTTTCTGCGAAAAACCCTGGAGCAGTTTCATCCGGGATTTCGGGGAGGGAAATAGGTGAATGGTGAATAAGTGAATAGGTGAATAGTGAATAAGTGATTAGTGAAAATAACCTGTAAGAATAGCCATTCACCCATAACCTAATACCTAATACCCAAAACCTAAAACCTATAACCTAAAACCAACAACCCAAAACCTCCCCCTCCCCCCTCCCCCTTCCCCAATCCCCCCATTTTCCCTAACTTAGTCCTGTGACCTTTCTGACTTCCCAAAATACCTCCACTGAATCCGATGCTGAGCTGGTTTTGCAGTTCAAACGGCATGGTGACCTGAAGGTGTTGGGACAACTGTATGAAAGGTATCTTGACCTGGTTTATGGTGTCTGCCTGAAGTATTTGAAATATCCGGAATCTGCCAAGGATGCGGTGATGCAATTATTTGAGGAATTGCCTGCCAAATTGAAAAAACATGAGGTGGAGAATTTCAGGGGATGGTTGTACCAGGTGGCCAGAAACCAGTGTCTCATGGCCCTGCGAAGCCCCCGAAACCTGAAAACCATTGATTTAGACCCCTCCCTTGTGCAAAATCCCGAAGATCAGCATCTGAATGGTGTAATGGAAAAAGAAACCGACCTGGTGAAAATGGAAAACTGCCTGGAAACCCTGCCATCTGACCAGCAACAGATGATTCGCCTTTTTTACCTGGAAGGCAAATGTTATAATGAAATTGTGGACCAAACCGGCCTGGATTGGAACAGGGTACGGAGCCATATACAGAATGGGCGTCGTAACCTGCGTAATTGCATGGAATCAAAAGACCCGAATTGAGCTACACGCAAAACGATATTAAAAGATACTGGAACGGGCAGATGACCCGGGAGGAAATGCATGCGTTGGAAAAAGCGGCCATGTCAGACCCTTTCCTGGCCGATGCCCTCGAGGGTTACCAACATGCCCATGACCCTGTGGCAGAACTGGGTACACTCCGTAGCCTGCTGGCTGATAAGATCAAGGCCCCGGTGTCTGTACCCAGGATCGGCACACCAAAAACCTACTGGTGGAAAATAGCCGCTTCCATCGTCGTAGTGGGTGGCCTGAGTTATCTAGCTTATCAGTTCATACCAGGCAAGCAAGAAACGTCTGTGGCTGGAAACGACCAATACAAACAAGAGCAGGTTGTCCCAACAGTAGATACATCGGTTCAACCCGGAACCGGGGTAATGCAGGAAAACAAGCCTGCCCCGAAATCCGATGACCAGAATGAATCAAAACCAGCAACAGAAACGGCCACAGCTCCCGGCCAGGCTGATCATTCAACCGATACACTCTTAAGCAAGCAAAACACAACCGATACCAGGATATTGGATACCAGGGAACAGGAGAACACCGCCGTAAAGGATTTGGCCGATGTTCCAAACAAGGCTGATTCATTAAAAGGGCTTGTCTCCAGATCCAATAACCCCCAGCTTTCCGAAACAAAATCCAGTCCTAATCAGGCTGCGGCAAACAAGAAAGAACAAGTTGAAGGGTATTATGAAAATGTAGGCAAGAAACAGGTTGCACTCGACAAATCTAAGAAGGTCAGGCCTATTATCTACCGGTCACGCGTGGTGGATAACAATCAAAATGCGGTGCCCTTTGCCGTTGTCCACAACCTGAACAACAATGCCAATACCCTGGCCGACCAAAACGGGTACTTTACCATTAACACTTCCCCCGATTCACTGGTGCTGCTGAATGTAAGTTCAGCCGGATTTGTGTCGCGTGAATTCAGGCTTAACCGGTTTAACCGTAAAACGCCAGATCTCGTCTTATATGAGACTCCCGAAGACAGCCAGCCTGCAGAAGTAAGCGTGGTGGCTGAACTGGACGACCTGTCCTATCGGGAAAATGAGAAAAAATCATCCCCCCCTTCCCCCAATACCGGATGGATTCTTTTCAATCAACAAATTGCCAATAACCTTCTTCGCGACCGCGAATCACTTGACCGGGGTGAAGTGATACTTGTGTTTACCGTCAGCAAAGCTGGCAAACCAACCAATATCCGCGTGGCAAGGTCACTCAATGCCGTCAATGACAATGAGGCCATCCGGCTTCTCCGCGAAGGCCCCGATTGGTCTGTTGGATCCCAATCAGGGGACATCCGAATAATCTTCCGGTTCAAATAAAGAAAGGTATCTTTGGCTTCCTAAAAAATCCTTGTCATGATTAAAAAAATAACCCTCGCCTTGGGGTTGCTGGCCAGCGTTTGCACCATTGATGCGCAAAACCTGAATACCCCTCAACCCAGTCCGACGCAAACTCTCAAACAAAACTTTGCCCTCTCTTCCATCGAGATCAATTATTCTCGACCTGGAAAAAGGGGCCGTGAGATCTTTGGTAACCTTGTCCCCTATGATGCCGTATGGCGTACCGGGGCCAATTCTGCCACTACCCTCACCTTTGGAGATGAAGTAACCATTGGCGGCACCAAAGTACCCGCCGGTAAATATGGTTTGCTCACCATTCCTGGTAAGGAAAGCTGGACCATCATCATTTCTAAACAAACCGATGTAACCAGTCCGGCAGCCTATAAACAAGACATGGATGTTGTTCGCGTAACTGCCAAACCCATGGTCATGCCCTTTGCTATTGAAACTTTTACCATTTCTATTGATGAAATAAAAAGCAATAGCTGTGAAATCGGCCTGATGTGGGATAATATCTATGTATCATTTGGTGTTACAACAGATATCGACAGCCGGATCATGGCCCAGATCAAAGGGGCAATGGAAAATGATAACCGCCCTTATTTCGCAGCGGCCATGTACTATATGGATAATGGAAAAGACCTGAATAAGGCCCTGGAATGGCTGAACAAAGCGGCAGAACAAAACCCCACTGCTTTTTGGGTACTTCACCAGAAAGCCAATTGCCTCGCTAAATTGGGTAAGAAAAAAGAGGCCATTGAAACAGCTAAAAAATCCATTGAACTGGCCCAGGCTGCGAAGAACGGAGATTATGTGAAACTGAATGAGGACCTGATCAAGTCTCTGAACTAGTCGTTCTTAATGTTTCTAAAGTATCAACTGCGGGGTGTTTCACTCCGCAGTTTTTTTTGATGTCATTGTATGACCGATCCAGGAAAACAGGCAAACGCCAATGGCCCCAATCGGGTTTAACCAGAGAAAGCCCAGTTGCAAATAATCTAACCTGACAAGGGCAAATACAAAGAGAACCACCAGTTCCGTGCCTACGGCGGCCCAGAATACAATATGCCCATTCGTTATTCGCTTCATAAACAAAGCCACCAGGAACACACCCAGGATAACCCCATAAAATAGGGAACCCAGTACATTCACCGCTTCGATCAGACTGTTTCCCAAATCGTAGGTAAACATGGCCACTCCAATACAGAATAGCCCCCACCCCAGGGTGTACCAGCGGGAAAGACGAAAATCATTCTCCCCATTTCCCTTCTCCTTCCATATCCGCTTATGCACATCCACCATGGAACTGGAAGCCAGGGAATTCAAAGCCGCGGCAATGCTACCCCAACTGGCCAGAAATATAATGGCGATTAACAAACCCACCAATCCGGCAGGTAAATGATCCACAACAAAACGGATAAAAATATAATTAGTATCCTTTGTATCGGCTCCGGGAACCGCTTTTTCCATCACTGTCTTGTAGTCCTTTCTCAATTTTTCCATGGCCTGTTGCGCCTGGAACAAACTGTCCTTGGCCATGACTGATTGCCGGGCCGATACCTGCATCGCCGGTAGTTTTTCCATCAGGCCATTATAGTTTGCCTCGATCTGCTTGAGTGAATCCCCAAATACCGTTTTCTCCGCCTGGCTGGCCAGACTGGCATTGAAAAATACCGGAGCTTTATTGTACTGGTAAAAGGTAAAGACAAGAGCCCCTACCAGCAAGATCAGGAACTGCATGGGCACTTTAACAATCCCATTCATCAGCAATCCCATCCTGCTCTCCCGCAAGGAGCGGGCTGTCAGGTATCGCCCAACCTGGCTTTGGTCGGTCCCAAAATAAGAGAGGGCCAGGAAGAAACCCCCAATGATACCGCTGAATAAATTATAATTATCGCTCCAGTCAAACCCATTTCCTTTTTCAAACCCGGTGGTAATGACATTTAATTTCCCGGCGTTTCCACTCACTTCCAATGCCTCCTTAAATCCAATACCCGCCGGCAACAACTCCACCGCCATATAAGCAGCCAGAAAGATGCCGGTAAAAATGATGATGAGTTGCATCTGTTGGGTGTAGGCCACCGCCTTGGCTCCTCCGCCCATGGTATAGATGATCAATAATCCACCCATCAGGAGGTTGGTGAGGTAGATATTCCATCCCAACAAAGAAGATAATATAATCGAAGGGGCAATCACGCTGATGCCTGTCGATAACCCGCGTTGTAAAAGAAAAAGCAGGCTGGTGAGGGTACGTGTCTTCCCGTCAAACCGTCCTTCCAGGTATTCATAAGCCGTGTACACTTTCAATCGCCTGAAAACGGGAACAAAGAAAACGGCAATGACCACCATGGCGATGGGCAGGCCAAAATAATACTGCAAAAAACGCATCCCGTCGGAATAGGTTTGACCCGGTGCGGATAAGAAGGTAATGGCACTGGCCTGGGTGCCCATAATGCTAAGTAAGACCAACCCCCAGGGCAGGCTCCGATTTGCGAGTATATACCCATCCAGGTCATGGGTGGAACGCCCTTTCCATAAACCATAACCAATAATGGCCATCAGGGTAACCACGAGTATGATCCAATCCAACTGGCTCATGAAAAGTAATGGGTGAAAAAGGTGAACAATAGGATTTCCACCACCAGCAAACCCAGTACCAGCCAGTACCAGCCTTTCCAGGTTTTGAACAAGGGGGCCTTATCGTCATCCGTAGGATGCATGATCACCTTCTCCGCAACATGGCGGAGGCAGCCAGGCCGATAACCAAACCAATCAACAGCCCGACATGCAATCGTTTTATTAAGAATCCCAGTCCCAAACCGATCAGGATGGTAACTATAAGTGCCATATCCGTTCGTGTTCTGCTGGGTGTTTTTTCTTTCATCTATTCAATGATTGGTCAAATATAACCCCTGTTAAAATGCTTTCATCTTATTCTGGGCAATAAGATTGGCGAGGAGGCGGTAGGCGCCGGGATTACCTGCCGGTAATTGCCGGAAAAAGACCAGACCCGTATAGACAAACTTGCCTTTTCCATAATCTGCCACTATCAGGCTCCCATCATCTGCTTTTTCTCCCGGGTCGTTCATCGAAAGCAAGGGTTGATACTTCGGGTCCCAGTTTATCGCATCATACACACTTCTTTCCTGCACCCATCCCTTAAAATCATTATCGCTTATTTCATTAGGGAAATGAAATACAGGGTGGTCAGGTTTCAGGAGTTTTACCGGTGCTGATTCATTGGTCACCCGGTTCCTGGAAATGGAAAAGGGATAAGGGCCAATTTTGGAGGCCAGGCTACTGATAAAATTATTGGTATTGTATTGCACAATCAGGTTACCCCCATTCTCCACGTACTTCATCAGTTTATCATAAAACCCACCGATCCATTCATTGGTGTTAAATGCCCTGACACCGGTGAGGATCGCATCAAACCGGTCCAGGTTGTTTCGAGTGAGTTCCTTTTCAGTCAGCAGGGTTACTTCATATCCCATTTGTTCAAGCGCTTCCGGTACTTTGTCTCCGGCCCCTGTTATATATCCGATTTGCTTACCCACTGTTTTTAAATCCACCATCACATACCTGTTGACCGCATTGGTGAAATAGGTCTGGGTGGGAATATGGTCATAGCGAATCGTGGTTTGACCCAGGGCCGGATGCCCCGATTTGTCATAATAATAAGCCGTCCTGAATTGAAAATTGGCATCCGCATAGACGTGGCGGGTGGTATCAACCGGGGAGGCAATGTCAAAGGCCGCATTCCAGTTCCTGATCACCCCTTTCTGGGTAAAGGGCCCCGCATCGATCGCGTTTCCATTTTCATCATAGACCAGAAACTGCCCATTCATTTTATTGGAACGAAATTGCAGGGCACTCTTCCAGTCATCCCCTTTCTTCAATACATATAACTCCTGTTCTGTTTTCACCGAGAATGGCGGCAATACCACCAGGGGTTGGTAAAGTTCCCCTCTTACCGGGTCGGTGTACCGGTACCTCACGGGGACCTGGTAATCCAGCTCAGTTCCCTCAATGGTCAATTTAAAATTGGCCAGGTAGGAAGGACTGGCATCGGGCTGACCAATCCGCTGCTGATCAGAAACGGCATAGGTGCCTTCCTCCATGGGATGTTCCAGCCAATATGGCTGGGTGACTGGTTTGGAAAGGGGTACAAAAAATGTCCTTGAAAAATTAAGGTTTACGTTTCGAGCCAGGTTTGCAGTAAGAACCGTGTCAAAGTCATCCAGACTCATCCCTCGCCAAAAAACATTGCTTCCCAAACGGCTATTGACAGAAACATTCACTTTCACTGAATCTGTCTGAACAGCCGTGGCCTCCGTAGTATAGGCATCTAACCATAATCCGCTGCACTGTGCGATCAGAGTCTTAACTTCTTTGAGCTTTTGTTCGGTCCAAACAGACGCCGGTAATTTCTGAATCGCCTTATATAAATTCACCAGGGCAGTAACCGATTTCTCGGGATGAAGAAGGTCAAATTTCGCGGCGATATCATCGATCATTTTTGATATCCCGGAACCTCCCTTTACACGGTTCCAGGTAATGTTTACCCCGTCAGTGAGTTCATTCGTTACCCCCTCTCCCTTTGTGGGTTGAAAGTACTCAAACGATTGCCCCCTGGAAGCGGGCACTCCAAATCCCTGGCTTTTATGCTGACTACGGCTTTCAGCCGCAATCTCCCCATAACTCTTTCCGAGTAATGGATTGAAACCGCCTACATCAATTTTAAACTGATCTTCACGGGTAGTATTGTTTCCGCCAAAATTGAAGGTATTCCACAGCACTCTTTTTACCTGCCAGGGGCTTACATATTTCAGTTGCTCAGGAAATCGACGCGGATCGGCTGCCGCCGCAAAAGCTTCATTCGCCAAAATGGCTGAGGCCGTGTGGTGACCATGCCCCCCTTCTCCCGTAATGGGAAAACGGGTAACAATTACATCGGGTTGAAATTTCCTAATAACCCAAACCACATCTGCGAGTATCTTTTCCTTATCCCATTTTACAAATGTTTCTTCCGGGTTTTTAGAATACCCAAAATCAAAAGCCCTGGTAAAAAACTGTTCCCCGCCATCTATGCGTCTGGCCGCGAGCAATTCCTGGGTGCGGATCAATCCCAGATCAATTCCCTGTTCATCACCGATCAGGTTTTGACCACCATCCCCCCGGGTCATTGAAAGATATCCGGTACGGTATAATTTTTCTTTGGATAAATAGGTGATCAGCCTGGTGTTCTCATCATCGGGGTGCGCGGCAACATACAATACAGACCCCAGCACATTGAGTTTGCGAATGGCCAGGTACATGTCAGCCGATGACATACTGGCTTGCGACTGCGCCCCACCAGGCTGGGGATACAAATAAAGCAGACAAATAAAAAAACCGGCAATGGATCGTTTCATGAAGTATTTTTTTCAGGCTCCGTTTAACACCGGCATTATTGCCCAACCAGGAAAACCGCATTACAAAGAAGCAGTTTCCCATTTTCCCAGAAATTCCGGAACATGATATTGTCGGCAAAGTAAACAATGTTTCCTCCACCTACCTCCTGTGCCCCAAAGATCATCCCGTCCTTTAACTTTTCTTTCAGATTGGAGCCAATATATCCGGCTACGGCCGACTCTTTTTTGATCACACCCACATTCCAGCCCCCTTCCATAAACTCGTACATATTATCATCCTGTTTCAGGGTATAATAAGTGGAAGGATAGCCAAAGGCCAGCGGGTGCGTATTGTCAAGCTCCACCCGGAAGATAGAACCGGGGATAAAGGAGCGAAGGTAATTCCGTTCGCGCTCTTCAAAAACCTGCAAGGCATCATAGGTCCCTGGTTTTGCTTCATCGGCCTTTTTATTCTTTATACCCCAATCCAACCTGGCAAGTTGTGCCACGGCACGATCAAGAGCAATAAGCTTCCCACCCTCATTTACCCAGTCCTTGATGCCTTCAGCCCCTGCCTTATCGTTCAAAAACGAATAATTACCCGCAGGAAGGATCATAACCTGGTAATCTTTTTTATTCACCCGACCCAGGTCCCTGGCATTAATTAACGTAACCGGATACCCCAGTTCCCGCTCAAAGAAGTGCCAGATCTCCCCGGCATCTGAGCTGGAAACACCCTCACCGGTGATCAGGGCCACTTTGGGGGCATGAAGAAAATGTACTTTATCACTGCCAAAATCATAGCCCTTATCTACAAAACCTGTATTAACCGCGGATACCTTTACCTGGTTTTCATTGGCATACTTGCTAACCCATTCTGGTACATTGTGCCAAATGGCTTCATTGCCCTTGCGGATCACAATGATTGACCCGCGCTCAAAAGATTTCCCATCTACTTCAAAAGGCATTTCAGCTACCCGGAGTTTTACCCCTGCCTGCATCAACTGGCTCAGGGTACGGGCACTACCCAATCCATACCAGGGGATAACATAGCCATAAGATGGAGCAAGCGCATTTTGAACTTTGCCAGGAACGGCCCCGCCTCCCGCAATCTTTACTTTGCTGGCAAAAGCCGTCACCCCATATACATAGGGCATGGCCCAAGCGGTAATATCATAAGTGGCGGAATCCACCAGCTTACTCCGTGGTTCAAACAATACCTTGATCAGGGTGGAATGGGTTTGCTGGCTTTGTAGCAAGATATCACCGGCCTCAATGGTGGTCGGTTGTTCCTTTCCGGTAGTATAGTTATAAGCCGTTGTAGTTGATTTGGCACCGGCATATTCATATTGGATGCCGTTCTTATCCATCAGTTTCAGCAGGGAGGCGATCCGTTGCTGGTCGGCTTCTTTGTTTCTGATCACATAAGTCTTGTACTCTCCTGTTCCCATGGAAACGGCATCATTATAAAATTTGCGGAACTCCTTGATCAGCCGTCCAGCGTTCTGTGAAGAAACTTCAATTGTGCTGAGTGAAGTGGTAAAATGGTGCATGGCCCTGTCACGCAGGGTAAGGGTATCCCCTTCGCTGGTAAGGATGGCCGCACCACTGCGACCTCCACCACCCTGTTCATAGGTCATGCCAATGGCTCCATTATAAACCGGATAAGTATCCCCGTAAGAAGGGTAAAATAGATCAAACACTTCTTTGGTAAAAAACAACCAGCCTTCCTTATCAAAATACCTGGCATGGTTACGTCCCAGGGTCACCTGAAATTCCCGTTGCCAGGGTGTGATCACCTCATGATATGGTTGGGCGGCCGGGGCAAAATAATAGGGGTTATCAACGCCCTGTTCATGATAATCCACATGCACCTGGGGCAACCATTGAAGGTACACTTTGATGCGTTGCTGGGACTCTACCTGGGTTTGCCAGGCCCAATCGCGGTTCAGGTCAAAATTGTAATGATTGGTGCGTCCGCCGGGCCAGGGTTCACTATGTTCCCTTGCCTCTGGCAATACATTCAGTTTATCACCCCGAATGGAATTAAACCAGTTTACATAGCGGTCACGTCCATCGGGATTAACACAGGGGTCGATGATTACCACGGTATTCTTTAGCCATTCTTTGGTACGGCTTTCCGCAGGGTCGAGCAAAGAGAAAAGGGTGAGCATGGAAGCTTCAGAAGAAGAGGTTTCGTTTCCATGCACATTATAACTTAGCCAAACAATGGCCGGTACGTTCTCTTCCCGGGGGGCCATGCGGTCCAGGGAAGCATTGGCCAATCGCAGGTTGTTCTTGCGGATATTCTCCAGGTTCTGGATATTCTCGGGTGAAGAAACAAATGCGAGCATCAGGGGCCTGCCTTCATTTGTTTCACCATATTGCTGAATTTGCACACGATCAGGGGCTGCCGCAGCCATAGCCTGGAAATAACTTACCACCTTCCAGTGTGGGGTATATCTCTCCCCAATGGAATATCCAAGAAACTCGCGAGGGGATTTAATTTGCGCAGAAAGGGATAAACCGATCAATAAAAGCAAGACAGCAGCCTGGAGTTTTCGCATGTGTTGTTTTTTAGTCCGGCAATTTAAGAAATAGGGTAAGATTTACCATATCCAATTCTTTATGTAATTTCCTCTTTCTTATTCCCTATTCATGCGTAAAAGTCTGTTGCTTCCCCTTATTGCTATTCTTGCTGTCTCATCCTTGTTATCCTGCCACCCGCCTAAAAAGACCACGGTGGTCAGCGAGGGAATTATTGGGCGGCCCCGGATTGAAAAAAGGGTACTGGTAAAAAATGGCGCTGTGGTTTCGGCCCATGTACTGGCCAGTCAGGTGGGAGTGGATATCCTGAAAAAGGGGGGCAATGCCTTTGATGCGGCCATAGCTACCCAACTGGCATTGGCCGTGGTTTACCCCAACGCCGGTAACCTGGGTGGCGGTGGGTTTATGGTAGCCAGAATGAGTACTGGCCAATTACTGGCACTGGATTACCGGGAAAAAGCACCCGCGGCAGGTCATAAGGATATGTACCTGGATGCGGAAGGAAGAGCCCGCACCGACTGGAGTCAGGATGGTCACCTCAGTGCCGGAGTACCTGGCACCGTGGCCGGGCTGTTTGCCATGCATCAATATGCCAGACTACCGATGAAAGACCTGATAGAACCAGCCATTCAATTAGCGGAAAAAGGATTCCTGATTTCCGCCCGGGAAGCCAGGGCCCTGAATAGTTTGCAGGCTGACCTGAAAAAGAACAATACGGTGATGCCGGTCTTTGTCAATGAAAAAGGATGGTCGGAAAATGATCCATTGATTCAAACCGATCTCGCCAATACCCTGAAGCGTATAAAGAAAAAGGGCAAAATAGGATTTTATGAAGGGGAAACGGCCAGGCTTATCGTGGAGGAAATGAAGCGTGGCAAAGGGATTATCAGTTATGATGACCTGAAAAACTATGAAGCCAAATTCAGGGAACCGCAATTGTTTACCTATAAAAGTTATG
>JAYRZH010000076.1:0-15757 GCA_041916555.1 Chitinophagaceae bacterium
GCATTCTCGTAGGGAGCGATTACAATACCCACCTGACCGGAATTATCAGACCAAATATTGTTTGCTTCCATGTGATGAACTGTACCCATCACAAATTGTCTTGCCTTAACGCCGTATGTGTATCCTGGGACTCCGGAACCGTCAAAGTGAATCCATGAACATTTGTTATTTCCTGCACCTTCTCCGGTGTTGGAGAATTTGACAGAACCGATATTTAGCCTTCCATTGATGGGCTTAATAATTATCGGTTGGCCGGGGCAACCATGTACATTGCCTACGATAAAATTATCCAAACTATCCACCTGCGCTGCATCGATCTTCACCGTATCGCCGGGTAAGACATTAAAATCTGTGGCGAAGCTGAAAGGCTTATACACATCCGCCGTGATCGTGATGGACTTAGGCGAATTGTTGTAGGTACAATTCTGTACTATCACCTGAACTGTATCTCGGTCAGTGCCTCCAGAGCTATCTGTAATAAGCAGTTCAAATTGATGTGTACCAAGAGAAAGACCTTTGATGAATACAGCACTATCGATGCTGGTCGCATCGTCTGTATAATCCTTGTATTTATCAATTTGAACTGTTCCTGGGCCACTGATTTTTGACCATACCCAAGAAACAATCTTGCCACCATTAACAGATTTTTGGCTGAAGGAAGGCCAACCTCCATACAGTGTACAGAAGTTTTGAGGCCAGATTAATGTTTGGTCCAAACCCGCATTGGCCGTGGGTGGAGTGGTAGCATCGGGTGAATAGGTTGTACCTGTGCTATCCGTCTGGTTCGTGAAGCTGGCAAAGAACTCGTAGAAATTTTTATTACCAAGTCCGCTATACCTTTGAGCCGTGTCGAAAGTCTGGACAAAATTATCATGCCCCCAGCTTGCCACTTCATGAGTGAACACTCTACCGGGCATATAGTTATCCAGGCTATCTGCCACCCTGATCGAAAATGATTTATAAGCACCATCACTCGCTTGACCTCCATATACAAAGCCAACAGCGGGCGACCAGATATCGTATCGCTTCGCGCTGTCGTAAACCATACTTCCATTATGGGGAGATCTGACAAATATGGCAGCGATGTACTTATTGTATCTTGTGTATGTCGCCGCTGTGGAATAGCCACCAATCAGGCCAAGCGCATTCCCCCCTGCGCTTAATCCTGATAAATAAACCCTGGTAGAATCAATGGGGTACAGGGTGAATAGGGTTTTAATGATGTTCTGTATCTTATTTGGGTCGGTACTGAATGAAGATGCTTGTGGGAAGCAAACGAAGGCTTCGGTAGAATAGCTGCCATACTTCAATACAGGCTCTTGTCCCCCGGCATTTATTTTATTCGGCAACCCTTGACCCAAAAGAGTTGTTAGGTTGGTACCTGCCTCCCCTGCCCCGTGCAGGTCAATAATAAGCGGCCACCTTTTACCAACAAATGGGTAGTCAATAGGGCGGTAAATCAGGGCATCGGTCATAAATGTGCCTCCGTCCGTAGTGGAAGTATTTACCTGTATCGAATCAAAGACCCCGTATTGCCCTGATGCAATCACCGGTAAAAGTGCTGTCGCAAAGAAAAAAGCCAGTATGTTAATCAGTCTTTTCATTAAAACTCTTTTAGTATCACACCAGGACAAGTTGAAAGGTCGCTCCCGGGGTTGACCGCGTTCATAAAGAAATCAGCCGTCCCGTCTGCTTTTGGCTGGAACTGGATATAACCGCCTGTTGTTACGTTGTTATTGTTGTTTCCGTCCAGGTCAACCGATGCGGGGGTAGTCAACCCGATCACCGTAAATCTGGAGGGGTTATTATCAAAGCCATTCAGATCGCCGTCCGTGGCGGCAAAATATATCCGGTATGTCTTTGCCGGGTTTAGTCCACTAAAGCGGATTTGAGGCACGGATGAATTATATGTGGCAGGGGAAGTGCTTCCGTACTGGAACCAAATTGATTGATATACTTCAGCGGAGGCCCCGGCAAAGTAGGTGCCACCAGTTACCCCGGTGACGGCGTTATTAGCTGAACTGCCTGAATACCCTGACCAGTTGGACGTGGATATAGTAGTCATGTCCCAGGTAGTGGCAGCCCCGTTTTTATCGGTCATATTTGTCAGGGTCACCACGGTGGTTTTGGGGTCGCCCGCCGCCGTTACCCACCCGGTTGTACCTGAACTGGTACCGCTTAACCTGAAATCAATCCTGACTTCCACGGTATCGGGAGCAGGCGTAAACGAAACCCAGCGGCGCAGATACCTGGCCACGGAATCATTGCCCACGTTATTCAGGTGGATCAGGTCAGCCACAAAATGGGTGGTACCATTGGTGTCGATAACCGAATTTGGGTCAACCCTGGTCATTTTTTGCTGATAGGCTGTATCCACGGATTTCACCTGATCGATTGCCCACAGCATGGCCGCGGACGCACTATCCATATACGCATTGGTTCCCGCATCAAAGGTTGGATCCGCCACATATCCAGCCGCCGATTGGTACATTTCCTTCATGAATACAACGGGAGGCACTTGCGCCGGGGCCCGGAGGGTGCCTACCCAGTCCATGAAATGAGGTTTTCCGGCATCAATGGGCCGCAGTTTCAGCGTATGCGCACCCGATGAAAGGCCGTAATAAATTTTGATCAGGGTAAAATAGGTCTGGTCGGCCTCGTAGTTGGGCCGCAACCCTTCGGTCTGTTCGTAGGGGAGAATAGTGTCCTTCACCACGTCATCTATCAGAACCACCCACCGGCCAAGGACGGCCTCATAGGGTTGCTTATTTACGGTATCTTGCCCAACCGCTCCGACCACCACAGCGGTCCCGGAGAAATTCCACGAAAGCTGTGATCCGTTGGCGCCATAAGTATAGGTGGTATATGCCCCTTTTTTGGCGCCTCCGGAGGCGTAATAGCTTTTGAAATGCACCCCGATGGAATGGGTCAGACTATTCCAAAGGCCCGCCGTGGTAAGATTCCCGCCGTACTCCATTGTGTCGCAGAACTGATTTGCCAGTACTGCCAGGTAGCTGTTTTTCAGCTTGTTCATAAGCCGGTTGGAGTATCCGATGTACCGCACGTTATTGTACCCGGTCCAGACGGTCACGGGGTTATTGGATCTGGCGCTGTCCGCGTGGTCGTATAATTTCTGGATCATCCAGGACACACCCTGCCCGCTGCTACCGTGGTTGGCAATCTTGATGCCCAGGGTGTCGCTAAAACGTTCGATGTAGTTGTAACTGACCCCTGACACGGTAAATGCCGGATCGGTCCGGCTATCCCCGAAGGCATACATCGTATCGCTGTATCCTGTAAAACTTACCTGGCGGGGCAGGTAAACAGCCGGAGGCGGAGCCTGATAGGCCACCGGATGCCTGGTGTTTGCCATTAAGGTGATCACCTGCCCATTGCTGACCAGGGAGAAAAAAAGAAGTATGGATAAAATGATCCGTTTCATATCAATAATCTCTTGTTCCGTAAGCCATCCAACGCATATAGGCCACCCGCGAAGTGGTGCCGGCGGTTTTATAGAATAGGCTTACCATGTTTGTATTTTGAGAAGCACCTTGTGGGACGTTACTCGAAATAGTCGATACCAATGTCTTTGTACCCTGAAATCCGGTTGTGATATAGAACTTTGCCACCCCCTCAAATACGGTGATTTCAAGTTTGTATTCCGTATCCGCAGCCAAAGTAACTCCTGTTGCATCTTCTGTTTTAGTTCCGCCTTGTTCAGTACAGGCAATAAACTGACCCGATGAATCGGTTCTATTTACCCGGAAATAAACACCGTCAGTGATGGAGCCGGTAGATGTAACCAGTTCGCACAGTCCGCCGTGCCAGTTCCAATCCTCTGTACCATCAAAAATGTCCTCAAACCGAATAGCCATGCCCACATTCATCCTAATGTTTGAATCAAGGGAAATCACCACCGATCCGGCCGTAGCTGTTGAGGCCGCCGCCATATAAGAATACCCGGTTGAAGTGGTACCTGTGGCAAGAGAAATGCCCCCCAAATAGCCCGGTAATGTGTTCCCTGTGGTCATAATTGCCACCGCTGCACCTGTACCACTTGCTCCCCCGTAAAACCCATCGTAGCTGTTTAGGGTCAGGTTGGATTGTCTTGTGTACCAGGCCTGGTACTTCTTTTCATCGTCAAAGTCAATATCTGTGCGCCCGTCACTATCTGTCAATGTGAAAACTTTTCGGAGGTTGGCCGCTGGTTGCTGGGTAATAGGCGCCCCGTTTTCCTGAAGTGTTTGGTAGTAAGATGATCCCCCACCGCCAGACGGGATAGTTGCCACTTCCAAATTGCCGTTGGCATCCAATACGGCCATTTTATAGCCAGATGTACTTGTCCCTAAGTCAGTAAAAGTTCTGAATCGAACAGCCCCCAGGAAGTCAAAGCGCCTGGTTGGGCTGGTATTGCCATCTCCAAAACCCCAGTTTTTTGAGTTGTTGAGGTAAACTTGTGGTACCGCGTTGTATAGAATGGCAAATGGGCTGTTGGTCATATTGATGTAACCGATTTGCGGGTTGGCCGCTGCGCTGCTGTTTGATACACCGATACCCATTTGCGCAAGGTTGGCATCATTATCGAAGTCAATAGCCGAATACCCGGTGGCCGATGTGTTGCGAATCCGCATGATCGGGTTTCCGGCGTTGGAGGTACGGAAATCAAAAGGCAGTCCAGCCGTAGTATGCCCAAATGAAAACAGTCCCCCGGACGAAATCGCCATCCGCGCCACGTTATTAGTATATACTTGCAGGCCGTAGGCGTCAAGCGTTCCCAGTACCGCCGTGGCGCCAAAGGAATTGCCAAGCTGGGTAAAGAATTGGCCGGACGAGCCATCCTGGAGAAAATAATAATCGCTCCCATTGATAAGTTTCAAGGCAAACCCGGAAACCCCGGTCGGAATAGTCAGCGTGGAGGCGGTTGCCCCGTTCACCCGGCTATTGGCTGGAAGGGTCACGGTAATATTTCCGCCGCTGGTATTTGTCACAGTATAAATCACCACGGCGCTACCTGTCATGCCGGAATAGGCCAGGGTTGGCGTCACGGATGTATTGATGGTCCAAAACTCATGGGCCCCGTGAGTGCCATAGGTGTGGGTTACCGTCCCGGTGGGGTTGGTTCGGTCGTATTTTAGTCTGTCGTTAGTGTAATCAGCCGCAGTATAAAGTCCAGCCTGCGATCCACTTGCGGCGGGTATCGTTGCATCAGTACCCGTGTCACTATTGACCGTCCCTTGTGTAGTTGCGGCGGTATAGGTTAGGTTTGTCGCTCCCGATCCACCCGATCCAACGCTGTCCTTGTACTGATAATAACAGGTCGTAGTGCTTGACCCGTATGGCTTTACGCAGATATATACCGAATCGCTCGACCGCTTTAAGAACATACTATCGGAGGCGGTACCTGCATAAAGGCTGTCAATCCGCTGCTTATCCGTAGCGGACGCAAGTCCCGCCGTTGAACTGGTTACCAGCGGCAATGTGACCGTTAAATCCGACAATCCGTTTCTGGATAAGGTCAATACCCGGGTGCTGGAGTTGTAGGAGTAAGTAGTTGGATAGTTGTTATTGTCGGTAACTGTCCACGTCCTATTCGTGCTTATATCCTGGGTTACCCCATTAATGGTAATTGTTGTGGCTTTATCCGCCTTTAAATTAATCCGGTTGGACAGGCTGGTAGTGTCGGTGGTGGTTCCCGTGCCGCTGATCTCCTGCCATCCAAACGGCGCTGACCACTTAATGTAAAACTTCCTGTTTACAGTATCAAGAGCAACGTCACCGGTTTCAAAGCCAATCGTATCAATAGGTAATCGAGTTGGACCGGTAAGTCGCACATGATTTTTAAAATCAGTGGGAACACTATTGGTATAAAATCGTGTAGGCCAGTTATACTGCGCTGAAGCAAAATAAGAAGTTAGCAATACCACGGATAGCAATATTGCATGATGTTTTATTTTCATCTTTGTATTTCGATTTTCGATACTCAAAACTAATATTTTTTTGAAGCGATAAAAGAGAATTGCTTAATTAAATTCTAACGACCACCCAACACAGCTCTACGTTCTGGGTTTCTGGGTGGGCTTCCTCCAGGATAATCTTAAACTTGGTTGCTGGCGTGGTCTCGTCTTTCCACCATGCACCGGTGATCGCATTATCCCTGGTCTTATTTGGATTTGCGCTGTTTGTTTTGATACTCCACAATACAATGTAGTCGTAACTGTTTGGGTTTGAGAATGTCACAACATACTGAGGGTCGCCGGCGGGCACGTCTCCGATATTGAATTTTCCGGCTGCGATAAACCGGTTTGCATCAGCCAGTGCCTTCGTGGCAACGGTCGTGGCAACGGTATTAGTGTCATTAAGCACCGGGTTATCGCTCTTGGCCATGGCAGCGGTTGACCTGGTAATGATAATCCAATTGGCACCGTCAAACATGATATACAGCGCATTATTAGGAGCCAGAGTGAACTGGTTGCCGATCGAACCACCAAGATCACAATTGGCAGTAGATGACAGAAGAACGTGATTTGTCCAGCCCGATCCGTATGCCTGGAAGCCGAATACATACCCAATAGGGGCATTGGCTGGATCCGGTAAATTGTAGGTCAATGTCGTGCCGCTACCCCGAAATTTGATCAACTTTTTCAGGTGCGAAATTGCATAGCTGTCATTCCCGGTTATCAATACGCTATCGGCAAACCATTTTCCCGCAACTGACTCATTAACAGCAGATTTAATTGGCTTTGGATTGAATTTTATAACAAAGACCTCATCAACTCCGAATGAATCCAGCGGATCAATGAAGTCAAAGCCATACTGGTTCGTGCCCGTATTGTTCACAAGCGTAATCTCTACGCCAGGAACAAGGGTCCCGCCAATGTTTCGGCGCTCAACGGAATAGCTGGGGTAATCCTTCAGGAAAGTGTTTCGGTACGAACTTGTACCTGCATTTGGTGTATTAGGTTGGCCATCACCGATTCTGAAATACAAAGGGGTTATCATTTCATAATCAACGTCTCTCGGCTGATAAATGAAATCGGCAAGGACAAAACCGGTCGAAACCTGGACCACCTTCACAATGTGGGTAACCTTGTCCACATTAGCCAAACTCACGGCCTGGGCTACACTATGCGGCCCCGGTAAAATTTGATAGGCAACTTCCGCTGTTGGGTTCGATGCTTCGTATGCTGATGCCCTCCAATCTCCTATATATGCAGGGTTCGGGCTTAAAGTGAAATCTATATTCATATTCCTTCAATTGTTGTGATCCGAATTGGGTTTGTTGATGCTGGGTTTGAAAGTGTGCCAAAGGCTTCTGTTTCGATGTCGTATGTGGCCACAATTCCATTGACAGGAACAGCCTCACTGCTAAGTTGAATACTGCTCTTCGAATACGCTGGAACCAGGTCAATTGCGCAGCCAATCAAGGCATAATTTTTTACTCTTTGAATATCCCACTTAGATCCTTCCGGCGTTTCAAATCGCTCCCCGTTAATTGTGAAATAATCGCATGACACGATGTAATTAAGGATCATTTGCACCCATGGCGCCACGCCAGGGGCATCTCCAATAAATAACTTGTATTTCTCAAATGGGGTTGCAGATTGGGTCGATACATTCATAACCTGGTCACGGAACGCTACCCTTTCTCTGTCAAACTCAGGGTCCAAAACCATTGCCTCGCATCGAAACATAAGTTCAATCCCGGTGGTGAAAGTCACCCCGAAATCATTCAGGCTATTCTTATACCTGAAAAGGCTGGTATTCTTTTGCTTGACACGAATATCCTGGGGCTCGCTGATCATTCTAAATGTGAGGTCTATGGTGGATGCCTCAGCGACAAAGAAGTAAACACCTTCAGGTATTTCGGAAACAGTGAGATCGATAATCCCCTCATAATTGGTATATGTCATCCCTGATCCTGGGGTAACATCGATAAGATCAAATGTTTTTACCAGCTCCCACGCCCACGTATAAACCTTCACTTTTACAGGGCCGATAGAACTAAGAATTTGAATCGGGATCTGATCATCTTTTTGCCACTTTTGCTTATAGCAAACCCTCTTCATGAAAGACGGCACCAGGTTACTGTACCAGTTTTCATGAAAACCGGTACCGGGGCTTGCCGTTGCAGGCAGAAACCGGACCCCGCAGGCTTTTGATATTTCAAAAATGTATTGAGGCATTACTTTAAACTTTTGTTATATGCTTGAAATAATCATTTATTGGCGCGGCCAAACACTTCCATGTCTGCTTATCCATTGTCGCGTCCTTTACTCCTCCTTCCCATAAATAAACGTAATAGGTCACACCTTCCCACTTTAGCATGATCGTCTCATAACCTTGTTCCTTCATGTACTTTTGAAGGTTAAAGTTTACTGAAGTCGTGAACGATAAATAGTAATTGTAGAACAGTCTTGCTGGCATTGAACTGAATGGAATGGAGCTATTCTCGGCTACGGTCACTCCAGCTAATGTAGTGCTCAGATCAACGTTTTTATCCCCGGTCTCTAATTTAAGCACCCGATCATCCATACCTGGCTCCCATAGAGACCTCAAATAAAGAGTAACACGGTTCAAATTGTGCTTAGGACTGATCTCAGTGTTGTAAATCGTTGATGTCATTGGCAGGCCGGAAATGGCTGTATATGCCGGACGGTATAACCTATAATGCTGGGGCACATCAATTGTGCCTGCCTGAATGTCTGTTTCTATATTGAAAACAAACGGTTTCCCATCACCTTTACTATCACTGGTATCCTTGTTCTTATAGTTTCTCCTTAGCAACTCAATACCAATTGGATCTGCTCGCCAAGGGGAAACGATCGCAAGTTCCTTGACGATTCTTGCACGATCAGTAGAATATACCTGACCACAATTAAACTCATACCTACCATTCACGTCCTCATACTCCTGATTATCATAGCCTATTTTGACGCTGCTGAAGATAAAATCTTCCATTGGGGAGATTTCAAGTTTATCAACCTGACCAAGATCGAGCGGCGGTAAAGCTCCAGAATGGTAATTGCGAAAGAAATATAAAACAGGTTCAATAACCAATTGCTCATTCTCTATTCCAAGCCCACAAAATTCAATTGCCCCTGATTGGCAAAATTCAAAAAACTCACTTAAACTTGTTTTGATAAAACTACCCTCTATACCACGGATGTCCTCCCCTGAACTGATAGCAATGTGTTTTACGGAGTCAAGGTAACTGCTTTTGTATGTGTATTGGCCATCAGTAGCTTTAGACATCAGCCGCTTTAAAATAGTGCTCAGGTATAACGCAGGCTGATACGTTGTTTCCTCCCTATAAGAAAATGATGCAGAAAAATCAGATCCTTCTACAAAAGAAATACTAATCAATCCAGTACCGGCGCCATAAAAGATTCCTTCACAATAGCATCTCTCATTTGGACCAATAGGAATCGTGATATCCACATCCTGCTCATACGTTTGGCCAGGCACAGCTCCAGCCACATTCATTACCTCATAATCGTTCTGGTTTCCTGTATTCTGCCCAGAACGAAGGAATCTTATCCTGAATCCGCGGCTCGAATCATTTGTTGTGCAGGTAAATTTAATCTTACCCTTTAGCCGCAAACTTATGCTACCCGTATTCGTATCTCTTGGAATAGCAAAGTAATTAATACTTTCCAGCTTCTGGCTGAACGATAAACTGGCGTTATTTTCAACAGTTTGTGAAGTAAAAAACATTGCCGGCGAAGTGCCTTCTCGACTTGTAAGGACGAAAGGCATAAAAGAACTGTCAGGATACAGGTCACTTGATATTGCAAAGTCATCTACAAAAGAGAAATTACCCTTTTCTTCCAACAGTATTCCGTCATTCTTTATAAAGATTCGTTCAGGGTCAGTATCCACAGGTATCTCATATACCTGGTTTTCCTTTGCTTTGAATATCTTACTTAGCCCGCCTTCCATCACATTTATTGTAACCTCGCCTATTTCGCCTTGCTTGAACTTTGAAAAATCAAGCTCCCCGGTGTACCATACCTTCCAACGGTCAGGCCACTGACTACGATCATTCTTAACGATAACCAATTTACAATAAGCCTCAGTTCCTTTATTCCAGAAAAGATGACGGCATATCAATGCAGCATCACCATACAGTTTCATTGGCACGGTAAAGTCTCTGAATAGGCCAAGGTATTTGGTACTTCTTGCATATTTTACCAGGTAATCACGCCACCCTTCCGGCGATCTCTTCAGCCAGGCCGGCTTTCCTGAACTATCCAAAAGAGTATCCTTATCGGCAACAGTCACCTGCCCGGTCAACACGTCACCAACATACGGCCTGCCAAGCTCGTCAAGAAAAAAGTGCATGAAATCAGGTTGCCTCATCTTCTTACATTAAAATCAATGTATGCCTGAAAAGCAGCATCGTTATGAATATTTATATATGTGTTGCTTTTCTCCTTAGTGTTATTTGCAATCTGCCTGGATATATTCACCAAGTCATTAATTCCAGTTATAGTGGTAGATTTATCCCTGACAATTACAACCTTTGAAAGGTCATCTGCACTCATACTGTTTAATATATCCCTTGTCACATCAGCAGGATAAATTTTCTCTCCACCTTGCAGATACACAAGTGAAGCTGATGACGGAGAAAGCTCCATCCGGCCATGCTTGTCTATCTTCAATTCCTGTCCCCTTTCCCCCCAAAGGGCCAGCCCTTCAGGGGCGTTATCGGTACCTTTGTAAAACTGAGGGATAGCCGTTGCAAGAAGGGCCACTAATTGCAAAGCAGTATCCGCGGCCACCTTTGGGATGAGCGCCGCTACGGACGCATAAGCGGCGGCAGAAATAACAGGGTTTAGCGTGGCGGCAAATGCCTTAGCACCGGCCACAGAAGCAGCCAACTTAATCTGGCCAGTTGATTTAATACCCTCTTGAATAATTTCAGTAGCTTTTAATGCTTTCTCAAATATTGCCTTCTGTCTTTCAATCTGACGTTGCCTTCTTTGCAATACCTCCCTTTCAGCCTGGGCCTTGGCTTCAATAATTTTTATTCTTGCCGCTTTCTTCTCCTCACTCTCTCCGGTGGCATTAATCCTGTCAATTTCCTTTGCCTTCCATTCGTCAATTAAATCAATCTGCTCCTGTATCCTGTTCTTTTGTCTATCAAAAACACCATTTATTGCAGTCTCATAGGTGGTTTGAATACGGTCACCTAAATTCTCAAGCAATTCCTTTTCCTTATCGATGGCCTCTTTGCGTATGTCGTAAATTTTCTGGGAAGTGGCCTCTACCGTGGCGATATCGCTTTCCCATAATGCTTTTCTGGCATCATTAAGAGACTGCTCCATGGCAGCGGTATCCTGGCCGGACCTTTTCAAAATATCCAACTGGGCTTTATAGAAGTCAACCGTTGCAGTCAGCCTTTTACGGTTTGACTGAAGTTCAATCAGTTCCTTATTGGCCTGGTATTGCTCGATGGTAATTTGCTCTTGTTCAAGGGCCCGGTTCAATCCGGATATCTGCTCCTGTCTATTTTGCTCAATCAGGTCATTCTGTTTGTTGTAACTACTTTGAGCAGCATTTAACTGAGCCTGCACCCGGTTCACTTCGTCCTCCTGGAATTGTTGAATACTTTCATTCTCCAGTTCCCGGATCTTCTCGATATAATTAATACGAATCTGCAATAGCTGGGTCTGCAAAGCCCTTTCTATATTCTGAATGTCCTCGGCTTTCTTTTCCTGAATCAATACAACCTGGGATGCTGTTAGGCCGGATTGTGACAATTCGAAAGCTGCCTGGCGCAATACGATTTCTTTCTGTGCATCGGCGGCGCTTCTGGCTGCTGTAACCCTACCATTGAGAGTAAGTATAGAGTCATCACCGGCCTCTAAATTCTTTTGGTCAATAAACAATTGCTGACGAAATTTAAACAGTTCCAGGGCAGCCGCTTTCTCCTTATTGTAATTTTCCAGCACCTGTGCGTTGGCATTTTGCTGTTCTATGGCAAGTTGCTGTTCAGCTTCCCTTATCCCATCATAAGACGCAACCACCTTTTCAAGGCCATCAATGCGGGCCTGATACAGTTTCTTTGCAGCCTCGCTTTCTCCGGTATTGAGTTCAGCCAATTTCGCCCGCGTGATCCTCAGTTCTTCAACGGCCTGCTTCTCATTTTTAATTGTAATCAGGCTGGCACGGCTATTATTATATTCGCCTGTGACTTGGATATTAAGACGTTTCCGCCAATTTAATTCGGTCTGAAGGCCTTCAATCTTTGCTGCCTGTATCTCCTGCTCGCTGGCGCCTCTGGCTTTAAGTGAGGCTATTAACAATTCGTTTTCCCTTTGGGCATTTTTAATATCCCTTGAAGATGAAAAACTAAGATCATCCAAGGTGTTTGTAAGTAACTCAAGGTCAAGGTTTGCGGCCTTAGCAGATGCACTTATTTGCATTAACTTACTGACCAATACACCAATAGCTATAATTGCCAGACCGACACCGGTTGACGCAAGAGCCACCCTGAAGGCCTTCATTGCGCCGGTGCTGCTACCAACCGCAAATGCGTACAATCTTTGCAAGTTTGTCTGGGCAATTGTCAGGATGTTATCCTTTTTCTTTAACTCGTTTTGAATGGCTTGCAAACCATTCAAAATAGTCATTACCGCATTGAGTTTTACCAGGGTCCTTTGAAGCTCCGCGCTCTCATCACCGGCGAGCGCTGCGGCGCCCTGGGCAATGGCAAAGCCCCCGGCTACCGCTTGCGCTGCACCTATCAGGACATCAAGCTGGCGGGTATCACTTGCCGCCAGTTTGATGGATTCCTTCAAATCATTTACTTCATCCTTTGCCTGGCCAACCTCATTCTTGAATTCCTGAAGGAATTCGGTGCTTTGAGTTCCTGACGTAGCCAGAGAAATATAAGCCCGCTCCAATTGTCGGACCTGTTGCACCCCGTTACCTGTACTATTGAAGGCAACGGTTTGTATTTTATCCAGTTCTCCGATCGCCCGTGTGAGCTTATCTACCTGCTCAGGCCCGCCCCTTGTTGCGAAGCCGGCAGGGTCCACTTTGCTAAGATCCTCTAATACGCTCTTCTGTGATTTCAGCCTTTCAATTTCTTGACGAACCTTCTCAAAGGCGCCACTAAGGGAATTGGCATAGTTACCTACATTCCTTCGGAAGTTTCCGGTTTGCCCATCAAGTTCCTTTAATCTTTTGCTCAGGTCCTCGGCAAATTTTACCAATTGCTGGCCCCTGGCGCTATTTCGCTGGGCTTCAGATAACCGGTTAATGATTCTGACGGCCTTATCGTACTGAAGAGAAAGTTTATTTACTGAACCTTCTTCTGCCTGTTGTAATTTAATCCTGGCTTGCTGTTCTTTATTAAATTCTCTGATGGCCAGTTTTTGTGCAGCAACCATTTGGGCCTCTTTTGTTCGTTGGGCCTCAATCTTTTGCTCATTAATGACAATCTGCTTTTGCAGTTTGTCCATTTCATCCAGGGCCTTCTTGTGTTCCTTTTGGGCTTCTGTGAGTTTCTTTAAACTGTCAGCTCCTTTGAACAATTCGGCAATACGTGGGAAGTTCTCGATCTTTTGCTCGAGACCGACAAGCAGACCATCAAACTCTTTCGCCTGTTTTTTTAAACTGGCAAGGTCCGCAAACTGTGTAATTTTCCCTTTTGCCATTTCCTAATATTTGTAATGGCGCCGAACGGTCGCCATGCTTTTCTCAATTCTTATTATTTTATCGCGCAGTTTATACGCATAGCCAAATAACATCCCTCCTCTCGTGTTCACTCGCTGCCATGGCAGAGCATTTCTGAGAATAGAACATACTCTCATATACCTGTCTATCAATTTATCGTACTCACTGCTCATCGTTCTTTCTTGCTTTTTTGGCCTGAGCAAGAAGCAGGTTATAATCAGTAACGTATTCCTCCATCGTGTACTCATTTGGGTTTATTCGATAACCCATGAACTTGCGAAGCAGGGCAAGGTTCTGGCTGAATTGCTCCTCAGTCTGAGGCTTCATGTCATCATTGTCCATTGCCTTTTCGTAAGTGCTAACTAGGTCCATCAAATCGTGAACCTTTGTCTTACACTGAGAAACAATCCTGGCCATTTGCCGGCGCAATACCTCAGGATCATTCTCGTTAGCATCGATTTCGTACCCTTCACCGATAAGCGCATCAAAGATCTTCGGGCTTATCGCTGTGCCGGTCTTAATTCTCATATCTATCAGCGTGGCGCATGAGTTTACCAAATCAATATGGGCTCTCATTTCGCCGATGTCCTTTTGCAGGTTTATCAGATACTCAGAATTGTCAGACTTTATTGCCGATGCGTATTCAAACCTTATAGCTTCCCAGGCCTCATTAATTTCATCATTAGATGGATGGCCGGATATAACAAGCACTGAATAATCGCCGTGAAAGTTTGCCCTTTTAAACTGGTTTATAGTGATATCACCGAGCGTCCGGCGTAATAAAGATTTGGATTGGATAACCACTTGGTTCTGGGGCAATGCAGAGTTCTCCACTTTCGTTTCTATATAGTCCGACTTGCTCACCAGTTTCTCTTGCTTTTTGCTTTGCGATATCAATGACATAGTTATCACTTGCCTTTTGCTGGATAATTGCTTCGTTACAACCTATGCAGCTCATAATTCTAAAGTGTCTCTAACCTGCTCAATGAATTCTGGCTCCAGGACATCACCAACGTACTCGACCTGGCTTTTTTCTGTCAGGCCCATTGGATCACCAAACCTATCAACCAATTTTTCAAACTTTACATCATCGGAACCTATGTCAACTATGCCCTTTTGGACCCTTACATACATATCATTGTAAAGCGCCTGGGTAAGTCTCCAATCCATATAACCGAGCCCGGCCAATGGATTCATTCCGTACTTGGCCTCAGCATATTTACGACTACGATACTTCCCAATCTTCTTACCATCAGCCCTCAAACCATGAAGTAACTGATCCTTTTGCTTATTGATAATGGTGTCGCTGGTAGTTTCTACCGCAATCTCCAATTCAATTTCAAAATCAAGCCTTTTTAGGTTCCCCCTCAAATCGCTGACTGTCGGCATTGGCAGCGGTTTTTATTTTTGAATACGCCTCTTCCAGAAATTTTACCTTTGCCTTTTGGTCCATGTGGCGGCAAATAGCATCGTTATCGAGATGCAGTTTCACAAACTCATCCTTCTTCATTTCGGACATGGCCTTTACATCAAAGCCTACATTATCAATGATTAATGTTTCCATATTCAATATTAAAAAGCAGGGGCATTTCTGCCCCTACTTTCTTTCAGTTAAAGGTTAGGGTTTTGTAAACGTGAGCACGCCTGCGCTTTCATAACCATCGATCGGAGAAGCCAATGCCGCCAAAGCGGATGCGCTTGCCAGGTCGTAGGTGAAGGTTGCGCCGCTTGCCGCACTGGTCCACGGTGTTCCGCTCAGTGTAAGGCTCATCACCTTGTTCACTGAATCGTATGCGGCAGAAACAGTAACGGCCGCACCGGTAGAATCCTTGACAACGTGAGCGCCTGTTTGGGCCAACTCAGTTGCGAACAGGTCAGTAAGGTTCTTACCGCCAAAGGCTGTATAACCGACCTTTAAGACACTTCCGGTCATGTTGAAATTGGAAAGAACAACGTCACGGATACCGGTAACGCTGGCCACGGTCTTATCCAATTGAACAAACGCTCCGTTTTCTTTGTATTCGGTAATGTCAGCCAGGGTCATGTCGAAGGCATAGATCGATCCCTGGGAAAG
>JAYRZH010000077.1:0-15681 GCA_041916555.1 Chitinophagaceae bacterium
AATCCTTCCTCCAAAGCCAGATCAAGTCCGCGAAGGGCTGCCTTGATACCCGCCGCATCGCCATCGTACAGGATCGTGAGGTTATTGGTGTATTTGCGGATCAGGCGCAACTGGTCAACCGTAAGGGAAGTCCCACCGCTGGCCACCACATTCTCAATTCCGGCCTGGTGAAGCGAAATCACATCGGTATAACCTTCCACCAGCAGGCATTCGTCGGCCTTGTCAATGGCCTGCCGAGCCTGGTAAGAGCCATATAGAATCTTGCTTTTTACATATATCTCGTTTTCAGGGGTATTGATATACTTGGGTGCCCGGTCGGAGGTCTTAAGTATCCTGGCGCCAAATCCCAATACCTTCCCACTGTGGTTGTGGACAGGAAAGATCACCCGTCCACGGTAATTATCCAGGTATTGCTCATTCCTGAATACCACCAGCCCGGATTTTATCAGGAGTTCTGGATTGTATTTGGCCTGTAGCGCTTCCCGGGCAAATGAATCCCGCTGATCGGGATCATACCCCAGTTGAAACTTTCGGATGGTGTCTTCCCGAAATCCCCTTTCCTTAAAATAACTCAATCCGATATCCTGGCCTTCCTCACTGTCGAAGAGCATGCGGGTAAAAAACTGCTGCGCAAACTGGTTGATGATATACAGGCTGTCTGCCACCTGCATCTGCTGTCTTTGCTCATCGGAGGCAAAGGTTTCCTCCACCTCAATGCCATACCGGTTGGCCAGCCACCGAAGGGCCTCCACATAACTGTACTTCTCATGCTCCATCACAAAACTGATGGTATTGCCACTTCGGCCACACCCAAAGCACTTGTATATTTCCTTGCTGGGTGAAACGGTAAAGGATGGGGTCCTTTCATTGTGAAAGGGACAAAGACCCAGGTAATTGGCCCCTCTTTTCTTCAATTTGACAAAGCTCCCCACCACATCGATGATATCGATCCGGCCCAGTATGTCCTGTATCGTGTTTTGGGAAATCATGGAGGACTGCGAATATAACCAAAGTTAAATAGTGACCCTTGTTCCACGCAATAAGAAAAAATACGATGCGTTAAACCTCGACAACCGATTCCTGTCTATTTGTAAACTTATATTATGAAGCATTCGAGATTTATACTCACTTTGACTTTCAGTGCCTTATTTGGCATTAGCGCTTTAGCCCAGGAGGATGAGCGCCCCGATTCCACCGGAACCCCAGGTGACCAATTTAGCCTTGAAGGAGCCCTGGCCATGTTCCAAAAAGCCGGTTCCCCGGAGGAATTTGAGAAACTGATCAATACGTCAGATAATGATGTCAATAACCTTGACCTGAACGGCGATGGGGAAGTGGATTATATCCGTGTGATCGACAGGTCAGAGAAGGATATGCATGCCCTTGTGCTACAGGTTCCGGTATCGGAAACTGAAAACCAGGATATTGCCGTAATTGAAATTGAAAAGACCGGCGATACCAGCGCTGTGCTTCAAATCATTGGGGATGAGGAAATTTTTGGGGAGGAACTGATCGTGGAACCTAATGGGGGAGATGAGATTGAGGAAGCAGGTAAGGGTCCATTTGCCCAAGCGTCTTTATATACCCCTGCCCGGGTGGTGGTCAATGTATGGTTCTGGCCATCCGTGAGGTTTATGTACGCGCCTATTTACAGACCCTGGATTTCTCCCTGGCGCTGGCGTCATTATCCCGGTTGGTATCGTCCCTGGAGACCGTTTACCTGGGCCGTATGGCATCCGCGTCGCGCCTTCTATCATCATCATTTTGTAGTGGTACGCACCCACCGTGTTGCTCGCTGTCATGCTATTTACAGACCCGCCCGTGTTAGCTCCGTTACCGTACGTACCCGTCACGCCACAGCGGTCAATCATTACCGTGTTACCAGGACCCGCACAACCGTTACAGGCCCCCGTGGAAACAAGGCCGTTAAAACCACCACAACCGTAAGGGGTAGAAATGGCCATGTTAAAGCCCAGCGGACTACAGTAAGAAAGAAAAGAGGCTAAATAAAATATTTTGATTTGTTGTTGGATGTTGGGATAGCCCCAACATCCAACATTTTATTTTCCCCTCCTTTAAACCTTTTCCTACTTTTAGGGTCGTAAGTTAAACCTGCTTTATGACGAAATGGCCAAAACCTATCCTTTTTCTCTTTCTTGCCCTTCCTTTTTTAAATTCCTGTGACCCCGGTAATGATAACCCCCGCGTGGTGGAAGGATATGTTCCCATTTATGCAAACAACCTGGCTGAGGTCAAGACCGTAAAGGCAACAGCACCCCAAACCATCGTTAATGGAGGTAAGCTATATACCACCGGTAGCCTGCTCTTTCAGGTGGAGCTTGACTCGGGTATCCACATTATAAACTATGCCGATCCGCAAAACCCCCAAAAACTGGGTTTTATCCGGTCCTTTTTATGTAAAGAGGTTACCGAAAAGGGAGGCTTTATTTATACCAATAATATGGCCGATCTGGTGGTCATTGATATCCGAAACCTGAATGATATCAAAGTGGTTGGCCGTACCGAAAATGTTTTTCCCGACCTGCTTTATCAAACCCCACCAATCAATCAGCAAAATGGAACCACCTGGTTTGAGTGCCCTGAGGAGAAAAAAGGGGTGGTCATTGGCTGGAAAAAACAAACCCTCACCAATCCCCGCTGCTACAAATGAAAAAGTCCCTTCACTTTATACTTATCCTGGGTTGTTTTATCACCCTGATGATCCCTGTTTCCTGTACAAAAGACGGAGAATCGCTAAATGCCTCCCAATCCGGGGCCGGGGGATCCACCGCCAGGTTTACCATTAATGGAACTTTTCTGTATGTCGTGGATCATACCAGCCTGAAATCATTTGATATCTCCAATCCAAACCAACCTGTTTATAAGGATAAAACAGAGATCGGATTGAATATTGAAACGATCTTCCCGTTTCAGGGTAAGTTGTTTATCGGATCGGCTTCCTCCATGTATATTTATTCGCTTCAGAACCCTGCCAAGCCTCAGTTGTTGTCCAAGTCAGATTACACGGTGAGTATGGCATGTGATCCAATTTTCGTGAAGGACTCCGTAGCATTTGCGGCTTTAAGGGTTCAGCTAACGGGGCCATGCAGCAACAGGGGACTGGGGGGATCTGTTTTACAGGTTTATAATATTAAAAATCCCAGTTCACCACTGCTTGTGACGACACGACCGTTGATGACCCCGCAGGGATTGGGCGCTAAGGATAATGCTCTGTATGTATGCGAAATCAATTTTGGGCTTCACATCTTTGATATCTCCAATCCTTATGTGCCAGAAGACAAAGGCTTTATTAGCGGGGACACATTCTATGATGTAATTCCTTATGGAAATATTCTCATAGCCCAGGTAGCCGGTGGATTTAGGCTATATGATATCGGAACAAACCCTTTACAACCCCAATTGCTTGGCTCTGTAATGAATTAATGGCCATGATCAGATATACTTTACTGATTCTTCTTCTTTTTACCGGGGTGTTAAACAAGTCTGCCGGCCAAGGCCTTTTCAAAAAAGGGGATATCACCCTTCGGTTTCACCCTTTGGGCTTTCTGGATGCAGATGCCGGATTGCAGGCAGGCATGGGGTATCGTTTTGCCAAGCGTCTTTCTGTGACCGGGGAATTGGGGTATTTATTTCTTGACCCCATGGACAGGCTTGGGTATCGCGAATATTTACGGGGATGGAAATGGCGCCAGGAACTCCGCTACCACTATGATTACTTCTGGTGGTTCCCCCGGGCCTATCATGCCTTTGAGTTATTTTATAAAAATGTCAATTACCACAAACAAGCTACTGTGGGAATTAATTGTATCCAGGGCAATTGCGCTTATTATATGCTGGCGGATATCCGGGAAGTAAAAAGTGAATTTGGCTTTGCCATAAAGGGGGGAATTGAAATCCCTCTTTCAGAAAAAGGTGATCCCTGGTCACTGGAAATGTATAGTGGACTTGGTTTCAAATTCTTTCATTTCAAAGAGAAAGGCATACCTGCAGGCAGCACGCTGATCAGTGGCTCCGGCAGGGAGTTATTGCCCTGGGAAGCCGAGTTTGAAGGAACGCCATATATACCGGCAGGGGTCAAAATAATATATAAGCTTCCCGTCAGGTGAGCCGCTGATCCTGCTCATGTGCATAAAAATCACTTGTTTTTACTGAAATAGGGGTGTAAATTAGGATTAATCAATCCGAACCAGGGAAATCATCGAATTGGACGAAAACCCATTTCTTCACTTCTAAAACAGAATCCCATGGTGCAAACAGACATCTCGCCACTCAGCAGGGAATGCGGTGACTGGAGAGCCTCACTTCGTTCCCTGCGCGATCAGATCAACGAATGCAAAGGCCAACTCCAGCAACTGGCGAACCAGCCCCTCTCCAAGGAACAACTCACCGAGGTTGAACACTTCCACAACCAGTTCCACATCCAACTCATCAACATTCACGACCTCAAACAACTGATCAAAGCCCACGACCGCAGGCTTAGTTTTGAATCCGTTGCCAACCACGGCCAGATCACGGATGAAACCCAACATGATCATGTATCCCTGAATGATGAGCACGCACGCCTTGAACTTACCCTGAACGAGCTTCGCCAATCCTTTATCGACTTCACTCACCGAACGCAATAGGAGCCTGATAAATTAACCGGCTGATCTTTCTCACCGCATGAACTAACAGGGTTCATGTGATAGGCTGGTATTCTTTGGAAAATTTGTATTGAACATTTAAAACTATTGCCATGCCAGAATTTGATACTTCCCACGTAAAAAATATAGTCTTGCTGGGTCATGCCGGCTCGGGCAAGACCACTTTAGCGGAATGCATGTTATTTGAAGCCGGAATCATTAACCGGCGCGGTACCATCGAAGAAAGGAATACCGTAGGTGATTACCACGAACTGGAACAGGAGCGGGGTAACTCCATTTTCTCCAAGCTCATGCATACAAAATGGAAAGGGTACAAAATCAATATCATCGATACCCCCGGGTATGATGATTTTACCGGAGAAGTTATCTCCGCCCTTCGTGTAGCCGATACCGGTGTTATGCTCCTCAATGCCTCCATGGGTGTTGAAGTTGGTAATGATGTGATCTGGGAATACACTGAAAGGTTTAAAACCCCTATGATCCTGGCGGTAAACAAACTCGACCAGGATAAAGCCGATTTTGACCGGACCGTTAACCAGGCCCGTGACCATTTTGGTCCCCACGTAACCGTGGTACAATATCCCCTCAACCAGGGTCTGGGGTTCAATGCCATCATCGATGTGCTGAAAATGACCATGTATAAGTTCCCCATGGAAGGCGGAAAGCCTGAAAAACTCCCTATCCCCGAAGAGGAAAGGGAAAAAGCCAACAAGTTGCACCAGGATCTCGTAGAAGCGGTTGCCGTGAATGACGAGACCCTGATGGAACATTACCTGGAAAAAGGGGAACTGGATGAAGATGAAATGCGGGATGGTTTGAAAAGGTCACTGATCAATCATGATATATTTCCGGTATTCTGTCTTTCCGCAGCCCGTGACATGGGTAGCGGACGCCTGATGGGTTTTATCGACAATGTATGCCCCAGTGCCAATGAAATGCCGCCCCAATTGACTGCAGCCGGCGAAAAACTTGCCAGTGACCCCAATGGCCCCGTCTGCTTATTTATTTACAAAACGGTTTCAGAACCCCATGTAGGTGATATGTCCTTCTTCAAGGTCTTTTCCGGCACCCTCAAAACCGGTACGGAATTGGTCAATGAATCCACGGGGGTAACTGAAAAATTCAATCAGCTCTTCCTGATGGAAGGGAATAAGCGGGTTCCTGTAAATGAGTTGGTGGCCGGTGATATCGGCGCCACCCTTAAACTCCGGAATACGCATGTGAACAATACCCTTCATACAAAAGGGAAAAACCTCGAACTTGATCCCATTCGTTTCCCCAACCCCAACCTGAGTGTGGCGATTGAGCCTGCCAAGAAAGGAGATGAGGAAAAACTGGCCCAGGCATTGCATCAATTGAAAGAAGAAGACCCCACATTCATTGTAGAAGTATCACCCGAGCTAAAACAAACCCTGATCTATTGCCAGGGAGATATGCACCTGGCTGTGGCTAAATGGAAGATTGAAAACCTCCATAAAGTGGAGGTGAAATTCACCAGGCCCAGGATCCCTTACCGGGAAACCATTCGGAAAATGGCCGAGAGCATGTACCGGCATAAAAAGCAATCCGGTGGTGCCGGTCAATTTGGAGAAGTCCACATGCGAATAGAACCCTGGTATGAAGGGATGCCCGATCCCAAAGGCCTGAATGTGCGGGGCCGTGATGAATATCCGCTGGATTGGGGTGGTAAACTGGTCTTCTACAATTGCATAGTTGGTGGCGCCATTGATACCAGATTTCTGCCATCCATTCTCAAAGGAGTAATGGAGAAAATGCAGGAAGGCCCATTGACTGGTTCCTATGTGCGGGATGTACGCGTATCGGTTTACGATGGCAAAATGCACCCCGTGGATAGCAATGATATCAGCTTTAAGATCGCCGGATTACAGGCATTCCGCCAGGCTTTTACCATGGCCGATCCGCAATTGCTCGAGCCTATCTACCATGTCGAGGTCCTTTGCCCCGATGACCTTACCGGTTCCGTAATGGGTGACCTGCAAACCCGCCGCGCAATCGTGGAGGGCATGGATAACGAAGGGCATTTCCAAAAGATCATTGCCCGGGTTCCCCTCGCTGAAATGGATGGTTATTCTTCTTCTATCCGGAGCATCACCCAGGGACGTGCTAAGTTTAAAATGCACTTCCAGGAATATGCGCCGGTACCTTTCGATATGCAGAAAAAACTGACCGAAGAGTATAACCGCGAAGAAAAATTAGAGCTTGCCTGACCCAACACACCAATACACCAAGAGCCCCTATGGGGCTCTTTTTTTTGCCATTGTTGTGGAAGAGAATTTCTTTAGAAGGAGCATTTAAATTAAACATAGAGAGCATCTGCCCTAAACCCAGGTTTGAAAGAACTATGAACCCTCTTCTCGATCTAAGTATAAACCCTTATTTTATTAGATACTTGTAACCGTTAGCAAGGTAATACATTAGTTATTAAGTAGATTTATGTGGAAGAATCAGGGAATTACTATATAAAAATCAGTGGAAATGAAGGGTAGGTTATCGTAATTGCCTGTAGTAAGATCCTCTTATACCACCTTGAGATTCATTTCTACCAGACGATTTATCAATGCGGCATTGGTGATGGCTCTACTTACCATTGCCATTGTCTTTTCCATTTCTTTATACCAACAGCACCAGATCAAAGATACCGCTGTAATTCTGTCTCGTTCTCGTGGAGTTTTTACAACAGTAAGGAATATCATGATAAACTCCATGGATATTCAGAATGGAGCAAGGGCCTATGTGATGACAGGAAATGAAAAATATGTGTCACAGGTAAATGGTTCCAGAGACTCGGTAAATTCTCATTTATTGGAATTGAGGCTTTTGATGGATGAATATCCGGAGCAGCATAATTATGTGGATTCTCTTGTGTGGTATGTACAATAAAGAATAGATAATGCAGGAATCTTAATTCAACTCAAAAATTCGGGTAGGGAAGATTCAGCGATTAACCGTATTGAGAACAGCGACTTTAACGGGGTCACGCCCAATATCAGGCACTATTCCAGGTTGATTGAACAAACAGAGATGAATATGCTTGTGGACAGGAAGCGGTTCTTCTCAAAATACATTGGTGGATTAAACACCTTTCTTTACCTGTTCCTGATGGTGGTCCTGGTTCTCAGCCTGATCTTACATAACCGGGTCAGGAGGGGGGTGATGTATCAAAAGGAAATTGAGGATAAATTCAGGTCCCTGGTTGAATCATCCCCTGATGCATTAATCATCTCCTCGGAAGACGGAAAGATCCAGATGATGAACTGGAGGGCCGAAGAAATATTTGGGTATGATCGCGAAGAATTGATAGGCCAATCGATTGACCTATTGATACCGGAAGATTCCAGAGCAAAACACGCGGATTATCGAACCACTTACCTGAATGACCAGTCCAACCGATTGAGGGAACATGGTCGTGAGTTACCGGCCCGCCGGAAGGATGGATCCATTTTTATAACAGAAATTACGCTATCACCGATCAAAACGGGTAATGAATCCCTGATCGCGGCATCAGTCAGGGATATTACGGCCCGCATCGAAGCCAGGAACCAACTGGAATCGCTGTCACGCCAGGTAAACCAGGCCAAGGAGGCCATTTATACTCTTGATAAGGATTTTCATATCACAAGCTGGAACTATGGCGCGCAACGGATATTTGGATATTCCACCCGGGAATCGATAGGCCGGGATGCCAGGGAAATGGTGGTCAATGCCAATGAAAACTGGTTTAAGGAACTAGCTTCCCACCTGATGGAGCATGGGGGTTGGACCGGGGAAATCTCTAAGCGCAGAAAGGACGGAACCGTGATCCAGGTTCTCTCCTCGCTTACTTCTGTTCAAAATGAAAAGGGAGAAGTGATCGGCTTCCTTTCCGTAGGCCATGATATCACCGCCCAGAAAAAACTGCAACAGGAAAAAGACTACCTGGCGAGTATTGTGGAACAATCCTCCGAAGCTATTATTTCCCGCGGCCTTGATCGAAAGGTAATTTCATGGAATAAAGGGGCCGAGAATTTATTTGGCTACAAGGCCGAAGAGATCCACAATAAGGTCTTACTGGAAATGGGCATCGTGGATTTAACCTTGCCGGAAATAGACGCTTTGGAAAAAAAGGTGGAAAGAGATGGGTCTTGGAGAAAAGAGATCACCTTTCATCGAAAAAGCGGTAATAGCTTTATTGGTGATACCATTGCCAATGGATTGTTTGACGAGCAGGGCAATCTGCATTCTGTCGCCTTTTATATCCATGATATTAGTCTTCAAAAATCGCTGGAACAGCAATTGAAGCAAACAAATGAAGCCCTGGAAGAGAAGGTTAAGGTAAGAACCGAGGAGATCCGCCGGTCAGAACAGAAGTATCGTTACCTATTTCACCATAATCCCATACCCATGTGGGTTTTGGAGGTCGGTTCTTTCAGGTTCCTGGATGTGAACGAAATGGCTCTCATTAAATATGGCTATTCCCGACAGGAGTTCCTGGCCATGACAGCCATCGACATCAGGCCAGATCATACCAAATCAGCATTTCGCCGGGACAATAATGCAAAAACCAGCCACCTCAATGACGGATTCCGGGGTATTTGGCAACACCAGAAAAAGGATGGAACGTCCTTCTGGGTGGAAATCATCGCGCATCATATCACGTTTGAAGGCAAACATGCCCGACTGATCCTGGCCAATGATATAACTGAGAAGAAGGAAGCAGAAGATAAATTAAGGGCCAATGAAAAGAGGTTCAGGGCCATGATCGAACACAACAACGACATGATTGCCATGATGGACTCAGATGGAAAGATCATTTATCGCAGTCCATCTACCTACCGGATCACAGGCATGACCAATGAAACGGCGGAAAAGCTAAACTTCCTGGATGATATTGTTCATCCTGACGACAGGGAAAATGTAAAAAAACTGTTCGCAGAAGTACTAAATAACCCTGGCAAAGCCATTTCCGCCTCTTACCGGGGTTTACACCAGCAGGGGCACTATATCTATGTGGAAGGTACGCTGACCAACCTGCTCGATGACCCTGCTGTAAGTGCGCTGGTTTTTAATTTCCGGGATGTAACCCTGGAGAAAGAAGCTTCTGATAAATTAGTGGCAAGCGAAAAAAGATACCGGGAGGCCCTCGATAACATGATCGAAGGGGTTCAGATCCTGGGATTTGACTGGAGGTACATTTACGTAAATGACGCCGTAGTTAAACAAGCCCGCCTGAAAAAAGAAGATTTGCTGGGTTACACACTCTTTGAAAAGTTCCCGGGGGTGGAGCAGACTGAATTGTATGGAGTTTTCAAACGCTGTTTTGAAGAAAGAACACCCCAACACATAGAGAACAAATTTATTTATGCCGATGGATCTGTTGCCTGGTTTGAACTTAGCTTCCAACCGGTACCCGAAGGGGTATTTGTGCTTTCCATTGATATCACCGAGCGGAAAACAGCCCTGGAAGAACTGAAAGAAGAAAGGGATAAGCTGGCGGCAATTTCCATGACATCACCTGGACTCATCTATACTTTCCGGATGTCCCAAAATGGAGAATTTAGTTTTATCTACGCCAGCCAGGCCTCCTTCGAGTTATTTGGCTATTATATTGAAGAAATACGCCACAAATTTGTGGAGACCATCGAGTATCATTGTCCAGAAGACTAGCAATTGATACTGGAAAGCATCCCGGTTTCCGCCCGCGACCTTTCGGATTGGAAGATGGAGTTTAGATACCATCATAAAACAAAAGGGTTGCGCTGGCATAAAGCCCATGCCCACCCGATGCGGGAAAAGAATGGCGATACCATCTGGCATGGCATCATCCTCGACATTACGGATAGTAAGATGAAAGAAGAGAAGATCCATGAACAAGGGGCCCAATTGCAGACCCTGAGCAATAACCTACCGGGGGTGATGATCTTTCAGTTGGCTGGAAATGAGTTTGGCGAAAGGAAGTTCACTTTTGTCAGCAATGAGGTCACGAGACTTTCTGGTCATACCCCGGAAGAAATTATCAAAGAACCATCCCTGTTGTACAACATGATCTTAGAAGAAGACAGGCATTATTTCCAGGAACGCGAGTTGGAGTCCTTTGATAAAATGTCTCCCTTTCATGCCGAAGTAAGGGCCCAATCCAAGGACCATGGCCTACGATGGTTGTCAATTGTATCCATGCCCCGGAAACTTAGTGATGGCAAGGTGGTTTGGGACGGATTTCATGTGGACATAACGGAACGAAAGGCCATTGAAAAAAGGATCAAAGACCTGAATACGGAATTGGAGGAAAAGGTCAGGCTAAGGACACGCCAACTACAAAAAACCAATGAAGAACTGGAGGCCTTTACCTATTCAGTATCGCATGACCTCAGGGCCCCGCTTAGGGGTATCATTGGGTTTACAAAGATTCTGCAGGAGGAGTATGCTCCCAGCCTGGACAATGAAGCCCAGCGAATTACCGGGATCATTAATGATAATACCCTGAAAATGGGCAACCTGATTGATGACCTATTAAGTTTTGCCAGAATGGGCGGCCATGAAATCGACAAAATATCATTTAATGCCAATGAAATGGTTTCTCAGGTCATCGATTCATTCGACCAGAAACCGGAATTCCACAAAACCAAATGGGATATCCAGAATCTTCACCCATGCCAGGGGGATATCACCACCCTTCGGCAGGTTTGGATTAACCTACTTGGTAATGCCCTAAAATATTCCCGTTCAAGGGAACAAATAAAAATATCGGTTGGTTCTTACCAGGAAGGGGATGAAACGATAATTTATGTAAAAGATAATGGTGTTGGATTTGACCAGAAATATGCCAATAAATTATTTAAAGTATTTCAACGGCTTCACGGGGCCGATGAGTTTGAAGGAACAGGTGTTGGATTGGCCATAGTCGAAAAGATCGTCAGCAAACATGGAGGAAGGGTATGGGCGGAAGGAGTGGAAGATGAAGGAGCCTGTTTTTATTTTAGCCTACCCAATCTTATCGACGAAAAAATAGAATAAACCTCCATTAAACTGCTGCTATGTCAAATTCACTAAAAATTCTCATGTTGGAGGACAATCGGCTTGATGCCGAGATGGTCAACCGCCTGCTTCGCAAGTCGGGGGTGGATTATGTTCACCAACTCGTTTCATCCAGACAGGATTTCCAAAAGGCTCTGAAGGAGTTTAATCCGGATGTGGTATTGGCCGATAATCAGCTTCCCCGATACAGCGCCCCCGAGGCATTGGAAGATCTCCAGGCATTCTCCCTGCATATTCCTTTTATTCTGGTCACAGGCACCGTATCAGAAGAATTTGCCGTTTCCATGATCAAGAAAGGGGCCGATGACTATGTACTTAAAGACAGGTTGGAACGACTACCCAATTCAATCACTTCAGCCATTAAGCAAAGATTGGTTGAAAAGGAAAGAAGGGAGGTTGCCGAAAAATTGGAAAAAAGCGAAGAAAAATACAGGACCCTTGTCGATCAGGCCTTTGACGGGGTGATTCTTACAACTAAAGAAGGTGACATTCTGGATGCCAATACCAGCGCCAGTGAAAACACGGGTTATTCGATGGAGGAACTCAAGAAGATGAATGTCTCTGACCTGCTGTTTCCAGGCGACCTGCAGGTAAATCCACCCCGATTTGAGGTTGTAAACGATCAGGAGGCCCTATTTCAACAAAGAAAGGTTCGTCGCAGTGATGGGTCTTCCTGTGAAATGGAACTGGTGGTTAAAAAACTGCCCAACGGCCATTTTATGGTGGTAGGCAGGGATATCACCGATCGTATATTGGCACACCGTCAGATTGAATTTGACCATAACAACCTCCAGTCATTGATCAATAATACGGAAGATCTGATCTGGAGCATGGACCGTGACTTTAAACTCATTACTTCCAATCATTCCTTTAACAAATGGGTGGACTGGCGTACGGGGGTTCAACCTTTTAAAGGGCTTTCGCTGTTTGACCCAAGGATCAAAAACCTGGACGTATCAGCCTTTAAAGCCAATCTTGACAGGGCCTTGCGGGGCGATGCGTTCTCGGTAGTGGAGCATTTTGAACAACCCAGTGAAGCCTGGGTTGAAATTTCATTCTATCCCATTATTGAAAAAGAAGAAGTAGTTGGTACCGCCTGTTTCTCCAGGGATATTACCGAACAGTTGCGGTCAGCCCAGGAGATCCGGCTGCAGAATGAGCGGTTTGAAATGGTCACACTCGCAACTAATGACGTGATCTGGGACTGGGACCTGCTGACTGATAAATTCTGGTGGAGTAATAACTATTATTCCCATTATGGTTACGACCGGGAATCTACCCCGGAAAATATCCGTTCCTGGAACGACCGCGTTCATCCTGATGATAAAGAAAGGGTAGTGAGTAATATGTTTGCAACCATCCGAAAAAGAAAGACGTTCTGGACCGATGAATACCGGTTTATGAAAGGCGATGGAAGTTTTGCCTACGTACTTGACTGCGGATATACCTTATTTGCCGATGACGGGAAACCCTATCGAATGGTGGGGGCCATGATGGATCAAACAGACCGGATAAAGTTGAAAAAATTAGAGGAAGAAAGATTGCATTCACGCTTACAGGAACAGAAACGGATCACCCGGGCCATGCTTCGTGGCCAGGAAAAAGAAAGAAACCAGATTGGCCGGGAATTGCATGACAATATCAGCCAGTTACTCGCAGCCATAAAAATGAAATTGGGTTTCTCCATTTCCCACCCGGAAAAGGCGGAGCTATTCATTCAACAGAGTTTTGAAAACATTCAGGAGGCCATTACCGAAACAAGAAACCTTTCCCACCGCATGGTGATGCCAAGGTTTACCGAAAGCAGCCTGCATGATGAAATGACCAATCTCCTGCACCAATACCATAACCAGGAGCGAAAAACAAAACTTCAGATCGTTGGGGTGGAAGATGTGGAAGTGCCCTCGTCGATCAAAGAAACGCTGTACCGCATTGCCCAGGAACAATTACATAATGTAGAGAAATATGCCCAGGCTTCGCTGGTGGAATTGGAAATCAGGGGAAACGCCAATCACCTGTCCATGCGTATCGAAGACAATGGCGTGGGTTTTGACACCAACAAAAAGAGAAATGGAATTGGTTTGACCAATATCCATAACCGGGCTGAATCTTATAACGGTTCTGCCATGGTTATCTCCTCACCCGGAAATGGGTGTCGATTGTACGTGGAAATTCCCATCACTTCGCAGGTTACGGAAGAATCGGAATCAAACCCTGTTTCCTCGGCTAATTAAAGTGACCATCCCTCGCGATACTCGCGTTTGACAAACTGATTGGCCTCTTCAAAATTGGTGATGCGCATGTTTTTCGCGTCCCAGAGCAGCTTTTTCCGGCCGAGGTATTTATCCTCCCAACCTTTTAATTTGGGATTTTTGAGCATCCAGCTACGGATGGCCAGGTTTCCGATCAGGATGCTTTCCGTAAATGGACCGGCATATTCAAATGGTGAACTGGTCTCCATTTTCCCATATCCGGCTATACAGGCATTGACCCACTGAAGATAATGTCCCTCTTTAACCCTGGGTATGCTTTCCTTTGGAAGATTAGATTCATTCATCAGCTTGGTAGGCAGCAAACGGGGATTGGCGCCATAGCAATCCATCAGGAGTTTTCCTTTGGTCCCAATGAATAATACACCCCCATCCCAGTTTCCAAAAGCTTCCTCTGGCAAGAGTTCATCCGGCCGTTGGGGCAATAACCCACCATCATACCAGCTTACTTTAATATTCCCCTTACCATCTGTGCGTGGATAATTCAGGTGAATGATAGAGGAGGGGGGACAGGCATCCAGGTTCTGGCTGTCATTCCACATTTCGCGCCAGATCGTGGCAACAGAACATTCCACCGAATCGGGATACAAAATGGGCAGGATCCGATAGATCGGGTCCATGATATGACAGGCCATATCACCCAAGGCACCTGTTCCATAGGCCCACCAGCCACGCCAGTTAAAAGGAAGATAGGCCGGGTTATAATCAATCGCCTTAGCTGGTCCCTGCCAGAGGTCCCAATTTAATTCTGCAGGAATATCATGTTTACCGGTGGGAGTGGGTATCCCTTGTGGCCAAACAGGACGATTAGTCCAGGCCAGCGCGGTATGCACTTCCCCGATCAAACCGGCGTTTACAAGTTCTTTGCTCCGGCGGACACCATCCCCTGACGCACCCTGGTTACCCATTTGAGTGACCACTTTGTATTTTTTAGCTGCCTCCGTAAGCATCCTGGCTTCATAAATATCATGGGTCAGGGGTTTTTGGGTGTACACATGTTTTCCCAATTGCATGGCCGCAATGGTGGCCACGGCATGGGTATTGTCCGGGGTGGAAATCGAAACGGCATCGATATTTTTATGCTCCTTGGCGAGCATTTCACGGAAATCGTGATAATAGTTGGCGTTTGAAAACCGCTTCCGCGAAGCCACCGCCTGACGGTCATCCACATCACACAGGGCGACAATATTCACCTGGCTACTTTTGGCAAATTCAGCAAGATCACTGGCACCTTTCCCACCGGCACCAATTCCGGCAATATTCAGTTTATCACTGGGGGCAACATGGCCCTTTCCCAACACATGTCGGGGAACGATCATAAAACCGGCGGCTGCCAGGGATGATTGACGAATAAATTTGCGACGTGTAGGCATAGCAATGTTTTGAAGATTTGTTAAATGGGCAAATGGAAGGAACAGGGTTAAAGGATCAATCTATTCATACCTGGCACATTCCTGGTTCTCCTTGTCGGTATAACTCAGGCCGTATTGTTTCAACACATCGTCTGGCACCCCATTCCATTTGTTTGGCTGGTTACCGGCATAGCCAATATCGGCCACACCAATTTTTGAGGTATAAAATCCGGAAGCGGTCAGGTTTCGCATCAAAGTAAAGAAGGAGGCTCCCTGTTCAAATCCGGGTTTTACTTTATCAGGATACGCTATGGCATCCACAACCTCCAACTGCTGGGTATTGGTACAGGCGGTAAATGATTT
>JAYRZH010000078.1:0-15416 GCA_041916555.1 Chitinophagaceae bacterium
TGCTAAATAAACTGGTAAAATCTCAAAACAAACAGAGAAGGTAAATACGCCGAAAGTCCCATTGGTAGGGACTTTTAGAGGGTATAGTCCGTTTTGTTACGGAATTATTTAGTAAGGTTACTTTCCAATACAAAACTTCGAAAAAATATAATCCAACTGCTCCTCATTCGTCACTTCCCCGGTAATTTCACCGAGATAGTGCAGACAGCGGCGGATATCGAGCGCGAGCAGGTCGCCGGGTACATGGTTTTTGAGGCCAGCCACAATATCCTGTAATGAAGTTTGTACCTGTTGCAGTGAGGCATAATGCCGGGCATTGGTGACAATGGCGCTTTCAATCTTTACCGCGCCTTCGAGTACCTTATCCACCAGTCTATCCTTGAGCAGGTTTACATGCAAATGGGTACGGGCGGATATGTAGAGTATATCCTCACCGGCAAATTTTTGGGCGGCCTTCTCCTCCCCGATCGTATCCACTTTATTTCCTATGGCTATGAATCTTGGATTTGTTTCCCGGATCATGGTTAATTCGGCATGAAGGGAGGCTGCGGTTTCCATGGCTACATCAAACAAATACAAAACCAGGTCTGCCGTGCGCATCTTCTCCCGGCTTTTCTCCACGCCCATTGTTTCGATGGTATCGGAGCTATCACGGATACCGGCGGTGTCGATTAGGCGAAACAAGATCCCATCGATATTGATCACTTCCTCAATCGTGTCGCGGGTGGTGCCGGCAATATCACTCACTATGGCGCGGTTCTCATTGAGCAGGGTGTTCAGCAGGGTGGACTTGCCCGCATTGGGTTTTCCCACAATAGCCACACTGACCCCATGCCGTATCACATTTCCCAGTTGAAACGACTTTAACAGGTCGCCTACCAACTTATCAGCCTTCTCCAGGAGCAGGAAAAACCGGCTGCGGTCGGCAAACTCGACATCCTCCTGGGAAAAATCCAGCTCCAGTTCGATCAGCGCCGAAAACTGTACCAATTGCTCCCGCAAATCCTTTAAGGCATTGGAAAAACCTCCCCGGATATGGTTCAGCGCCGTATTCCGGCTGGCTTCACTATTCGCGGCAATCAGATCTGCCACCGACTCGGCCTGGGCCAAATCCATCTTTCCTTTGAGAAAGGCCCGCTGGGTAAACTCCCCGGGCTTGGCCATCCGGGCACCCTGACTTAGCAAGGCCTTCATCACCTGTTCCTGCACATAAGGTGACCCATGACAGGAAATCTCCACCACATCCTCCCCTGTATAGCTCCTGGGGCCCTTATAAAGCGCCACCACCACTTCATCCAACACTTCCTCCCCCTGCTTCAAATAGCCAACATGGAGCGTATGGGAGGGCTGAGAGGCCAGGTCCTTGCCGGTAAATAGTTTGTCAACCATCGGTATCGCTTCTGGGCCGCTGACGCGGATTACCCCAATGGCGCCAATTCCGGGTGGGGTGGCCAGTGCAAGGATGGTATCGTTCCAGGAGGTATGTATAACTGGTGTATTGAACCGCAAAATTAGGGTTGAATGAAATAGAAAAGGCCGGGTGAATCGTGATTCACCCGGCCTTCTTTGTATCAGTTAATGCAGAAAGATTATTGTTCTTCCACCACAAAGGTAATGGGCTGACGACGGTAGGCATTTACCTTCCGGCCGTTTTGTACGGCTGGTTCCCATGACGGACCTTTCTTGATGATCTTTACCGCTTCATCTTCCATTCCAAAACCGTGTTTGGACAGGGCACGTACATCGCTGATGTTTCCCTGTTTGTCCACGATAAACTGAACGGTTACGGTATAGGTGCCGGCGGGGGCGCCATTATCAACGGGAACGTTGGGATCCAGGTTTTTGCGGAGGTAGTTGGCCCAGGCCCTTTCCCCACCGGGGAAGGAGGCTTCGATCTCCACTTTCTCAAAGATCTTGTTCTCGTCTTCGGGTTTCTTTTCTTCGATGATCTGCTTTCCTTCATCGATCTGGGGAACAGCAATACCCTCATCCTTGATACCTTCCTGGCTGATCACATCGATCTTGGTGTCTTCCAGTTTTTCCACTTCAGGTGGGATGTCCTCTTTCTTCACCTCTTCATCTTTTACGATTTTGGGAGGGGTGAATTTGGTCATTTCCACTTTGGGAGGCTCCTGTTTGGGAGGAGGCGGTGGAGGGGGTTCCGCTTTCTTCTCTTCGGGCTCGTCGATCTTGGCCAATTCAACAGGGTTAATCTTGACTTTCTCACTCCTGTTTTTCTTGATCTCGCTGGCCAACATGGACCCACCCAGGGCGAGGATGGCAACCAGGGCCGTACTCAGCAGGGCGATAGTGAGGCGCTTTTTGTAGGTCTTGCGCAACTCATAGGCCCCGTAGTCCTTGTTTCTTCCTTCGAAGATCAGGTCCAGAAGGTCACTGGTCAATATTTTATTTACGTCCATTGTCTTGTTTTTGAATTAGATGCAATGCTTGTCTTTTTCCATAAAAGCTTTTACTGACCACCGGCTGCCGCTTCGGTTTTGGCAATCAGTTCATCTTCTACGGGGGTGATATTCACCAGGGCAAAACGCTTGATATTATTAATGGTCATTTCGTCGAGGATATCCACCGCATTCTTGTAGGTAGATTCCTTGTTGGGTTTGATAACCACCACCATATCAGCCTGTTTGCACTCGTCTTCGGCTTCGGCGCGGGTCTTGATCCTGTCTTTGGCCTTGGCTTCAGCGAGTTTTTGCTCCACGCATTTCGGGTCATTTACGTAACGGGAGATCACATCTTTTTTCTTGTTGATGATGATCTGCCTCAATTCGCTGAATTTCACCGACTTGAAGTTGGAGGCATCCGGCGCCAGTTCGCCTTCGTAGTAATAGGCGGTATTGTCTTTGGCCAGGAGGATGGTCAGGGCACCAGACTGTTTAGCCTTGTTCTGATCCTCGTCCTTGTCGGTATCCTTTGGCATAAACAGGTCCATGGTCGAAGGGCTGCTCATCGTTGTGGTAAAGATGAAGAATGTGATCAGCAGGAACCCCAGATCCACCATGGGTGTCATGTCGATACGAGTCGACATTTTTTTGGCCTTTTTCACACCCGGTCCTTTCTTATGACCGCTATCGCCACCACCGGTATCTATACTTGCCATAAAATGGGTTTATAATTTTAAAATAAATTATTTCTTCTTCGGCTCAGCCAGGAACGCTTTGTTCAAACGGTCACGATCGGTACCGGAGGGAACGCCTTCGGGGGTAGTGACCAGGTTGAATTTAAAAATATCATTCTTCTTAAAGGCGTTGAGCACCTGGTCGAAGACCGGATATTTGGTGTGGTTATCGCCTTTGATCAGGTAGTTGGTCTTTTTTCCGGCCATCACGCTTACGGCGTCACGGATCCAGAAATAAAGTTCACCACCGAGGGAATCATTGACCGGAACTCCGGGCACTTTCACCCTTTTCATTTCATCATCCGTCATGGCGAGGTATGATTTGAGTTGGGCGATAGGCATTCCAACGGCGGAAACCTTGTTCTTGAATTTAACCATTTCTTCCTGTGTCAATCCCAGGTTACGGGTGGTGTTCATGTTATTGATCACATCGTATTTAAGCTGGGGATTGGCCTGAACCAACATTTCAAAGAAAACGCGACCTGTACTGTCAACGGACACCATGATGGCGTCATTATCCGGCAACATTTCGGTAGACACGGAGTTGGGCGTAGTGATCTCGGCCGCCTCCGGTGGCTTGAATTTGGTCGCCATGATGAAGAAGGTCAGGATGAGGAAGGCCACGTCCACAAAGGGGGTCATGTCCACATCCGTGCTCTTCCTTGGTATCTTAACACTTGGCATGTTTCAAACATTTAATAATTGAGATTCAATTTTTACCTTTTTCCATAATCCGGAACCCTGTGATTATTTGTACAGGGAAGCGAAGCTCTGGGTCAGTGTAAAACCTGATTCGTCAATGCCGTAAGTGATAGAATCGATCTTGGTAGTGAACACGTTATACATGATCATCGCAATAGCCGAGGTACCGATACCGAGGGCGGTATTATACAGGGCTTCGGAGATACCAATGGCCAGGGCTGCGGCGTTGGAACCACCACCTTCATCAGAACCAAGGGCGGAGAAGGAGCGGATCATACCCATTACCGTACCCAACAGGGCGATCAGGGTACCTACCGATGTGATTGTGGAAAGGAACACCAGGTTCTTCTGAAGCATGGGCAACTCAAGGGCGGTAGCTTCTTCTACTTCCTTCTGAATGGCCATTACTTTTTGTTCGGTATCCAATTCACTGTTAGTGGTCATTTCCTTATAGCGGCGAAGACCGGCACGCATTACGTTGGCTACAGAACCACGCTGCTTGTCGCACTCGGAAAGAGCGGCTTCCACATTGCGGTTGGCCAGGTGGTATTGAACCTTGCGGATAAAGTCGGCGATAGAGCCGCTACCCAATGCTTTACGAATGGTCAGCAAACGTTCGATAGAAAATACAACCACCATCAGGAACATACCAATCAGCAGGGGAACGATGATACCCCCTTCATAAATACGGTGCAGGGCGTCCTTGGGTTCTTTGTGATGGGGCCAGAAACCACCCGCTTTGTCAGGAATACCAAATCCACTGTCGGCGCCGAGTACAAAACGCCAGAAAGCGTAACCGGCAATGATACATAGAATTGGGGCAAGCCAGCTAATCGCATTCGAGCTTTTTTTCACTTGCACAGATGTCGCCTTAACTGTAGCTGCGGCAGTCGGTTTTGTGTCAGCCATGATCTTTGTTTTTAATTTTTAAGATTTTAGAATTCAGTCCAGAATAAAGAGGTACAATTCTACTGAAAAAACTTATTAATGAATTAGTACCAGTTGGTTTTTTTTAAACAGGTCGTCAAGTTAATGATTTTTTAATAGGAAACAACTCTTTGTATCAGAAAATCAACTGAGTTTGATCAGTGAATAACAAGACTTTATATGGGGAAAAATGCCTAACGCTTATTCGTAGCGAAGGGCTTCGATGGGGTTCAATTTACCCGCTTTCAGGGCAGGATACAGTCCGGCTGCAAGGCCTACAAGGGTACAAATGAGGATACCCAGTCCAATCCAATTCCAGGGCACTACAAAACCGGTATTAAATACGGTTGAGGCCAGATTGCCCAGAAGGATACCCAAAACAATGCCGAAAAGGGCCCCGAGCAGGCTGATCAGGATGGCTTCCAGCAAAAATTGCAGGGTAATGGCGGCGCTTTTACCTCCAATGGCTTTTATAAGCCCTACCTCTTTGGTGCGCTCTGTTACCGACACCAACATGATGTTCATTAACCCGATGGCGGCCCCGATTAGTGTGATCAGGCCGATGACCATAGCTGAAATGGTTAGGAATCCCAGGCTGTTGATGGCCTTCTCCGCCACACTGTCGTTTCGGTCAATCACAAAATTATTTCCTTCGGTGACATTGAGTTTTCTAACGGCCCTGAACACCCCTTCTGCCTCCCCCATCGCCTCATCCACCTGCTTGACCTCATCGGTCATGATGGCCAGCGTATAGGAGAACCCGGAGTTAAATTGTTTTTTGGAATTGATATATCCGGTAACAAATATATTGTCCCGGCTAAACCCAAAGGAAGAACCCCGACTGGCCAATACACCCAATACCCGGTAGGGAATATTATTCATACGGATGATGGCATTGACAGCCTTCTCCGGCTTTCCTTTAAAAAGGTTGTTGGCTACATCATAGCCAACGATACATACATATCGTCCACCCCGCACATCCTGGACACTCATGTTTCGACCGGCTAAAAACTTAAACCCATTCAGGGCTACATAGTTTTCATCGGCGCCAAATACAAATACATTGGGACTTGTTTTCTTTGACTCATAGGAGATGAGCCCGTCCCTTTTAGCAAAGGCAGAAATACCCACCGTTGCCGGAAACTTAAAATGTTGTTTGAACAATTCCGCCTCATCCTTGGTAATGATGCGGCCTATGCTTGATTTTTTTTCTTTCTTCTGTCCTTTTTTTTCTTTCTGTATCTCCTGCCCTCCCCCGCCAAAACGGATATTACGCTCCCGATACCGAATGGTAAATCCATTGGAACCCATGGTGGAGAAGCTTTCCGTCAGCTTCTGGTTCATGGCCTTGATGGCGGTGATGATCCCGATAAGCGCCATGATCCCCACCGCGATAATCGCCACTGTGATACCGGTACGCAGCTTATTGCCCCGTACAGATCTCCAGGAGAGGGATATGACATCTTTCAATACCATGAATCAAAGATAACCCGTAAAAATTTATTAACCACAGGGGTAGGGAGATAATTGAAATAACCACAGAGGCACAGAGATCATTGAAATAACCACGGAGGCACAGAGACACAGAGATTATTAATTCTATATTCCAAAACAAAGAATTAAAACAAATAGATCAGGGGACTTCATTCAATACCTCAATTCAAGATCTCTGTGTCTCTGTGCCTCCGTGGTTATTTCAAATCTCTGTGCCTCTGTGGTTATAAAAAACCTACTTCTTCGGATCAAGGGCCTCATCGATCCTCGATACCAGGTCCAGCAAATGATAGCGGGTCATGGAATCAGGATTGGATGAAGCGGCGGCCCGGGCCTCACTGCGCAACTGCGTCAGGTGGGCACGTACCACACTCTTGATATCTGATTTGTCAATATTGGGTCCACCGATGCTGATCGAAGTACTACCCAGTGACAAAGTTGGCATTGCCGGGGGATTGATCAGGCTGCTCAATTGAGCCACATAGGATTTCTGCAGGTTCCGGCGGTAGATATCAACGGCTTTGTTGGCAGCCAACTCGCTAAAGATCCCTTTCTTCAGGTCTCCCAGCAAGTCGGTGATGCGGTAAGCTGCCGAACCAAGGTTGGCCTCGGCATCCACCAGTTTCACCAGCGTTCCGGCATTCAACAGGGAGCGAAGGGTATTGTCCTGGATGCTGCCGATAACAGATAGGCCGGACTGACCCGTACGGGAAAAAATCTCCTTATTGATAAGCCAGGTGGGAGTGGTAAATAATTGCTGGTTCAGGAAGGCAACCGCGCTTTGCTGATCTGCCTTGGGGGTTATCTCATACACAGCCCCTGATTCTTCCACAGTCTTGGGGGTGCGATAGATACCACCTACGTGACGGGAAACATGTCCCATATAGCGGTTGAACTGACCGGATACCTGGGAATACATGTTCCTCAGATTCTCATAATCCTCATTGGGCTCTTTGGTCCACTCAAGTAACTGAGGCACGATACGCTGCAGGTTTTTGATACCATACATGCTGGCTTTGATATTATCATCACTCAGGTCCTCGGATTGGCTGCGGGGATCATCGCGGTTGGCTTCCCCATCACCCCACCAGAGACGGCGGTTCTTCATTTTATCCATCACCCAATTGTTTACATGGGTGGCTTCTTCCTCCGCGCTCTTGTATTGGGGGAAAAGGCGATAGCCCCATTCAATGGCCCACTGGTCGTAGTCGCCAATTTTGGGGAACATACCCGCCCGGCCAATCTTGTCCTCAGGCTGGGCTACGTAGTTGAAGCGGGCATAGTCCATGATGGAAGGCGTATGTCCATTGGTTTCCACCCAGGTCTTGTTTCGCAGGTTCTCTACGGGAACTGTATTGCTGGACCCGAAGTTGTGACGGAGACCAAGGGTATGTCCAACTTCATGGGAGGATACAAAGCGGATCAGTTCGCCCATCAGCGCGTCATCAAAGGTCATTTTGCGTGCGCCGGCATCGCTGATAGAAGCCTGTACCATGTACCAGTCGTGTACCAACTGCATCACATTGTGATACCAGTTGATATGGCTCTCCATGATTTCACCGCTGCGGGGGTCGGCAATACTGGGACCGCTGGCATTGGGGATGGCAGATGACTTATAAACGATGGCGGAGTTGCGGGCATCTTCCAGGCTCCAGGTGCTGTCTTCTTCCCAGGTGGGGGCACGCTTGGCCATAATGGCATTCTTAAAACCGGCTTTTTCAAAGGCCACTTTCCAGTCGTTTACCCCTTGCATGAGGTAGGGAACCCACTTTTCAGGGGTGGCTGGATCGATATAGAATACAATGGGTTTCTTGGGTTCAACCAGTTCGCCACGCTTGTATTTTTCCATATCCTCTTCGCGGGGTTCCAGACGCCATCTTTTGGCAAGACGAATGGATTTAACCCCCTGGGGGTTGGCATCAAAATCGGTATATCCTACAGTGAAATATCCCACCCGGTCATCATAGTGCCGCGACTGCATGGGTGTTTCGGGAAGGATCACCATGGAACTGTTCAGTTCTACGGTGAGGTTGCCGGTTGGAGCCGCACCGGAACTACCGGGAGCGGGAACACGGCCATAGGTTTTAACGGTTTTGATCTCTACATTAATGGGATAAGACCTTACTGAAACAGTGTATGATTTATCTGATTGCAGGGGCCCGATAGAAAGAAACCGTTTGATGGAACTATTAAAGTACAATACATCGTTGTCACTGGCCACAAAACTGGTAACATCCACTACCGAGGAGGCAGAGTCTTTGCCATAAGCTTTTACTTCAAAGGCAGCGGCAATCGGTTGAATGTTGGAATTGGTAACGGCCTTGAACATGGGTGAAGTGGAATCCTTGGCGTACTCCGCATAGGAGATCTGGCGAAGAAATATTTTGTCATCCGGGCCTTTTTCAAAGCGGATCACATTTTCCCCGATCTGGTCACCGGCATACCCGAAGAACCCGCCGCTCCGCATATCGGCAGCGGCTTTGGAGATCCTGTTCACCACCAGGATCTCACGTCCCAGCAGGGTATTGGGGATCTCGAAATAATATTTGTCTTCAACTTTGTGAACGGTAAAAAGTCCTTCATCAGAAACCGCTTTGGCAGTAATAACTTCCTTGTACGGTTTTGGTCCGGTAGCAGGCCGGGCCGGAGGAGTGGGCTTCTTAGTGGTGTCCACCACAGCCGCCTGGGCAGGAGGATTGCCAGAACGGCGCTGCGCGAACAGCGAAATTGACAACAGGGAGACCCCTGCTATCAGCATGAGTTTTTTGTGGTTCATGTGATTTGAGTTTTGAGAAATGGTTATTGACGAATATACTGGAATACCAGTACACTAAGCTTTGCAGGCCGGGTTTTCTTGATAAGGATGGATTAGGATGGATTAGCGGTAAAATCAGAAATAAAACCAGTATAACAGCAGGTTGGGGAATACCCCAAGCAGCACAACCAGGAAGGCCATTATCCCAAGTACCCAATGGAAAACGGGGGTGGTTTCCAATACGGTTCCCTCCCCTTCTTTGAAATACATGGCCTGGATGACCCGGAAATAATAGTACACCGACACCACGGCCATTACCACGGCAAAGATGACCAGCCAGAGATACCCACCGGTTTCTATCGTGGCTTTTAGCAAATAAAATTTGGAAAGAAAACCTGCCGTCAGGGGAATACCCGCCAGGGAAAGCAGGAAAACAGTCATTACCCCGGCCAGGAAGGGGTGTTGCCGCGCCAGTCCGTTAAACCCTTCAAAGGTATAATCCTTCATTTTGACCAAAACGGCAAAGATGCCGATGGTTGCCAGGCTGTAGGCTGTTGTGTATAGCAGGATACCCTCGGTGGCTGTGGCATTGAGTGAAAAAATAGCCAGCATCATAAAGCCTGCCTGCGCGATACTGGAATAAGCCAGCATCCGTTTGACACTTTGCTGGAACACCGCAGTGATATTTCCAATAAACAAGGTAAGCGCCGCGATGATCGCCACCACCAGTTTCCATTGGTAATGGATGGAATCAAAGGCCCCATAGAACAAGCGCATAAACCCGATAAAGGCAGCCGCTTTAACGATTGTGGCCATAAAGGATGTAAATACGGTAGGCGCCCCGTCATACACATCTGGTGTCCAGAAATGAAAGGGGGCCGCGGAAACCTTAAATGACATGGAGAACATGAGCAGGAGCATACCCGCGATGGTGAGTGCCGAGGGTTTCCCAACGGAAGTGACCAGTTTGAAAATATCAAAACTACCCGAAGCGCCATAGATCAAGGTAATTCCCATGAGCATGATTCCGGTGGAAAAGGCGCCCAACAACAAATATTTCAGCGATGCTTCATTGCTTTTCAGGTTTCGTTTGTCACTGCCCGTAAGGATATAGAGTGGAATGGAAATGATCTCTATACCCAGGAACAGGATGAGCAAGGACTGGAAAGAAGAAACCAGGGCGATACCGGAGAGAATAAAAAAGATCAGCGAAAAGTACTCGGCATAGTTCAGTCCCACTTTTTCCATATCCCTTGCGGTAAGCAGGAAAAACAGGAAAGTACAGGTATAGGCAATGCTGTTGAAGAAAAGCGAAAAACGATCGGGATGGATCATATTTCCCAGCGGTACTTTCACCAGGTGCAAACCAGACATCTCCAGTACATTCACCACCAGGATGCCCAGGATACCGAGCACGGCCAGGGAGCGGACCAGCTTTGGCTGGCGGACCAGAAAACTGGCGAACATCATAACTACGCCCATGATCGCGGAGAACAAAATTGCATTCATAACCTGTCGTTTCCCTTGAGTGGCTAATGTTTTTTAACCTAAATTATTTTTTAATCAGACTACTGATATCCATTTCCTTTAACAGATCGTACACGGCCGGTTTGGCTTCATTGATCATGGGTTGGGGAAATACTCCCAGTGCCAGGATCACCAAAACGATTACGATCAGCGCCAGTTTTTCATTCCAGCGAATGTCTTTTACCATCACCGTCCTTTCCCCTACCACCCCATACAGTACTTTCTGAATGGCCCGAAGGGTATAAACCGCGGAAAGGATGATGCCAATTCCTGCCAACACGGTGAAGATGATGGAAAGATGGGAGGCATTGATATGCCAGCGCCCCAGCACCGTATAGCTGCCATCATAGGCATTGGAGGTGAACACGCCATTAAACATGAGGAATTCCCCTACAAACCCATTGGTGAGCGGAAGGGCGATATTGGCCAGGGCCACCACCACAAACAGAATGGCCAGGGCGGGTGCCTGTTGAGCGATGCCCCCCAGTTCTGACATTCGGCGGGTACCAAATTGCTGCTCGATCCATTCCACCACGATCCAGAGACCGATGATATTTATACCATGGTTAAACATCTGGATCACAACCCCCTGAATTCCGGTTTCATTTCCGGCAAACAGGGCCAGTGACATGAGTCCGATATGCGCGATGGAGGAATAGGCGATCAATCGTTTCAGGTCATCCTGTCGCATGGCGATCAGCGACGCGTATATGATACCAATGACCGATAAGAAGGAGGCGGAAACCGCCCAGTTGTTAACCCCAATGGGCAACAAGGGCAATAACCAGCGAATGACGGCAAAAAGACCCATTTTAACCATTAGTCCGCTTAATACCATGGTGACAGCCGTAGGCGCCTGCTCATAGGTATCAGGTTGCCAGGTATGGAAGGGGAAAACCGGCATCTTGATGGCAAAGGCGGCAAAGAACAACCAGAACAACCAGCTTTGTGTGCCTCCGGTTAATGCAGCCGAATAAAAGGATGTTTGGGCAAAGGAGGAATCCGGTGTTTTGCCATATACATAAATGATCCCCACAAGCATCAGGAGGGAACCGGCAAATGTGTAAATGAAAAATTTGAAGGTGACGGGGATTCGTCTTTCCCCGCCCCAGGAGGAGCAAAGAAAATATACCGGGATCAGCGCCAGCTCCCAGAAGAAATAGAACAGGAGCGCGTCTGTAGCCAGGAATACACCCATCAGTCCGGCCTGAGTAAGCAGCATCAACCCAAAGAAACGGTTGGGGCTGCCATAAGGATGGTTCCAGGTAGAGGCCAATATGAGGGGATAGGCTGCTGCTGTCAATAAGGTCATGAGCCGTGCAATGCCATCAGCCTGCAAGGTGAAACGGGCACCCAGCATCGGTAACCAGTCTGTTGCATAAGAAAGGCTGCCATTGTCTTTTGTCAATACCGCTGCCAGGGCCACCCCCAAGGTTGCCAGGGAAGACAACATGGCCAGTCCGCGCGCGCTGTTTCCCTGTTTAAGAAAAAAAGCAAAGGCGCCGGCGAGCAGGGGGACCAATATGAGAAGAAATGCGATCATGGGTTCAATGCCTTATTTTTTAATAAAAAACTGGTACACAAAAAACAGCAGGATGCTTGCCACCATGAGGAGGATATAGCTTCCCACCTGTCCGCTCTGCACATATCGGATCTGGCGACTGAGGTAGTTTACCCCGCGGCCAACATTATTGACAATAGCATCAATGCCTGTTCTTTCCATGCCTTCCTCCAGCCAGTTGCCCAGTTTGAGGGATGGGTTAACGATCAGGCGGTCGTACAATTCGTCCACGTACCATTTATTTGCCAGGGTTTTCCCCAGGGCCGTTTCTTTCTCTTCCTTATACCGGGCGTATCGGTTCCAGGCCAACCCGATCATCAGCAACACCAGCGCGGTGGATGCGCCCATCAGCATCCATTCCGTACTATGGGAAACACTATGCCCTTCATGCAAGGGAATGACGGTGGAAAGAAATCCGGTGATCCTGTCTCCCCCTTTCATCATCAGTTCGGGTACGCCTACCCAGCCACCAACGATCGAGAGAATGGCGAGTATCACCAGCGGAATAGTCATGGCCGCCGGGCTTTCATGCAGGTGGTGTTCCTGTTCATGGGTGCCACGGAAAGGACCGTGGAAGGTGGTGAAGAACAACCGGAACATATAAAATGCGGTGAGCATCGCGCCACCAAGGGCCAGATAATACACCAGTTTATACAGCATGCCTTCATGGGCAAATGCGCTGAGCAGGATGGCGTCTTTGGAGAAGAAACCGGAGAATGGCGGAATCCCGGCAATGGCGATACAACCAATGAGGAAGGTCCAGTAGGTTACAGGCATTTTGCCTTTTAACCCACCCATTTTACGAATATCCTGCTCCCCTCCCATGGCATGGATCACGCTTCCGGAGCCAAGAAAGAGCAGGGCCTTGAAGAATGCATGGGTCATGACATGGAATACGGCGGCCACATAGGCCCCTGTTCCGAGGGCTATAAACATGTATCCCAACTGGCTGACCGTGGAGTAAGCCAATACTTTTTTAATATCATTTTGGCGAAGTGCGATGGAAGCCGCCAGCAAGGCAGTGGCCAGACCGATAATGGTGATCACTGTTTGGGTAACAGGGGCGGCCGAGTACAATACATTGCTTCGGGCAATCATGTAGATACCGGCTGTAACCATGGTAGCGGCATGGATGAGGGCGGATACGGGTGTAGGACCCGCCATGGCATCGGGCAACCAGGTATAAAGCGGAATTTGCGCGCTTTTGCCGGTAGCGCCTACAAAAAGCAATAAAGTGATGATGGTAATATCTGTTCCGCTAAGTACACTCAGCGAATTAAACACATCGGTATAGTTTACGGAACCAACCCTGGCAAATAACCAGAATACCGCGAGGAGGAAACCCAGGTCGCCGATCCGGTTCATCACAAAGGCTTTGCGGGCGGCGTAATTATAGTCATTATTCTTAAACCAGAATCCGATCAGCAGGTAGGAACAGAGGCCCACACCTTCCCATCCGATGAACATGACCACAAAGTTGGCCCCCATGACAAGCAGGAGCATGGAGAACACGAAAAGGTTGAGGTAAGCGAAGTAGCGGCCATAATGTTCCGGGGTTTCTTCGTGCATGTAGGAAGCCGAATAGACATGGATCAGGAAACCCACTCCGGTTATTATCAGTAAAAACAGCGAAGAGAGGGCATCGATCTGAAAGTCGAAGGGGATGCGGATATTCCCAACATTTATAAAGTCAAAATAATGGACAACCCCGGTACCGGTTTGTCCGGCTCTGACATCCAGGAATAAAATAAGGCTAAGGATAAAAGAGACCAGGATGGTTCCGCTTCCCACAGCAGCGATCACAGGCTTTGGCAATACTTTCCGCCCCAAGCCATTGACCAGGAACCCGATTAAGGGAAGAAGCGGGATAAGCCAGGCAAATTGTAAAATATGTTCCATAAAACGTTTCGGTCCTTAGTTTTTCAGCCTGTTTAAGAAATTGATATCAACGGAATGGATGTTCCGGTACATCATCACAATGATGGCCAGGCCAACGGCTACTTCAGCGGCAGCCACCACCATGATAAAAAACACAAACAATTGTCCTTCGGTGCCGGCTTGCAACCCGGTGGCCGCGGCTTTGAGGTGGTGCATTTTGGAAAAAGCCACCAGAAGCAGGTTCACGGCGTTGAGCATAAGTTCGATGCACATGAAGATGATGATCGCATTGCGACGGGTCAATACCCCGGTGATGCCAATGGCAAACAGGGCAAGTGACAGGAATATGTAATAATTGATCTCCATTTGCTTAATCTTTTTTACCGATGACCACGGCTCCGACCATTGCACTCAGGAAGAGGATGCTGCTGATCTCGAAGGGGATCACGTATTCGTTAAATAGGGCCTTACCCAGGTTTTCGATCAATCCAATTTCACCATATCCGGTCTGCGCCTTGTCAAGCTTGATATCGGTATCCTTCAGGGCGGCCACCAATACCAGTAAAAGACAGCCACCAGCCACGGCACCAGCCAGTTTGAGCCACTTGTTCTTTTGGGGTTCGGAATCTTTTTTGAGGTCCATAAGCATCAGTACATAGAGAAAAAGGACCATGATAGCACCAGCATACACGATGATATTTACCACCGCCAGGAATTGGGCATTCAGGAGCAGGTAATGACCGGAAATGGCAAAGAAGGTCATGATCAGCCATAGCACGCTATAGATCGGGTTTTTGCGTGTGATCATCATCAGCGCGCTCAACAGGGCCAGGGCCGTGAGCGACCAGAAAAGTATATTAGTTATGTTCATGTTGTTTGGCTTTGGCAAATCCTTCCGGGTCATTCTTAGGATGTGGAATCAACAGGTTATCCTTACCGTAAATAAATCCTTTTCTTCCATAATTAGCCGGGGCAAAAGTTTGCGACAGATAAATCGCGTCTTTTGGACAGGCTTCTTCACATAACCCGCAGAATATGCAACGAAGCATATTGATCTCATATTTGGCCGCGTATTTCTCTTCACGGTACAGGTGTTCTTCTCCCGGTTGTCTTTCCGCGGCTTCCATGGTTATGGCTTCGGCGGGACAGGCCACCGCGCAAAGACCACAGGCGGTACAGCGTTCACGGCCTTCCTCATCCCGGTTAAGGATATGAAGACCCCGGAATACCTGGCTAAAACTTCTTTTCTCCTCCGGGTATTTGATCGTGGGCTTTCGCTTGAAGATATGGGCAAATGTGACAGCCATACCCTTGGCGATATTCCACACGTAAAGCTTTTCCACCCAGGTCATGGGTTTCCTGTTCACGGGTTGGGCTCTGTTGGTTAGCGCTTGCATCATTCAATTTTTTAATTCAATGTTCTCCACAATACCACT